>SYKJ01000190.1 GCA_005798205.1 Bacteroidota bacterium
ATACGCTTACTTAAAATGCCAGATGGTAGTTCAACGGCAATTATTCAAGGGAAAAGGAGATGTGAGATTGTGCAACCCACTCAAACAGAACCATTCATGCGTGCAAAGGTTTCTGTTTTTAAGGAGATTCCTATTAAAAAGGGAGATAAGGAACTTGACATTATGCTAAAGACAATAAAAGATTTAGCGTTACAGATTATTCGTGAAAGTCCAAATATTCCATCCGAAGCTCAATTTGCTATTGGTAATATCGACAGTCCAACATTTCTAGTAAATTTTATTTCCTCCAATATGAATGCGGATGTTTCAAAGAAACAAGAGATGCTGGAGGAAATGGACATGAAAAAACGCATTATAATGGTAATGGAGCATCTCACAGAGGAAGTTCAAATGCTAGAAATGCGAAATGAAATTCAAAATAAAGTTCGAAGCGATTTTAACAAACAACAACGCGATTACTTCTTGCAACAACAAATGTTAACTATTCAAGAAGAATTAGGTGATAATCCACAAACACAAGATGTTAAAGATTTCGTTGCTCGTGCTAGAAAGAAAAAATGGAATACCGTTCTCGAAAAATTATTTAAAAAGGAATTGGACAAATTTCAAAGGATGAATTCACAAAGTTCAGAATATACAGTTCAAATGAATTATTTAGATCTTATATTGGATTTACCTTGGGGAGAATATACAAAAGATAACTTGGACCTCAAACGCGCAAGGAAAATTCTTGAAAAAGATCACTTTGGTCTAGAAAAAGTAAAAGAGCGAATTTTAGAATACCTCGCCGTTTTAAAAATAAAGGGCAATATGAAATCCCCCATTCTTTGCTTTTACGGCCCTCCTGGAGTTGGAAAAACATCTTTAGGCAAGTCCATTGCTGAAGCGCTAAAGCGAAAATATGTGCGCATGTCATTGGGTGGCTTGCACGACGAAGCAGAAATTAGAGGTCACAGAAAAACATACATTGGCGCAATGCCAGGGAGAATTATTCAAAATCTAAAAAAAACGGCTTCTGCAAATCCAGTATTTGTTCTAGATGAAGTAGACAAATTAGGGCGAAGTAATCACGGAGACCCCTCCTCTGCTCTACTCGAAGTTTTAGACCCAGAGCAAAATCATGCTTTTTATGATAACTATGTGGAGACAGAATTCGATCTTTCTCGTATTTTATTTGTTGCAACTGCTAATAATCTCTCACAAGTTCAAGGACCTTTGATCGATCGAATGGAAATTATTGAAGTTAATGGCTACACGATAGAAGAGAAAATTGAAATTGCGAAAAGACATTTACTACCAAAACAAATCACTGAACATGGTATTTCAAAAAAAGACATACAAGTTGAAGATAAAATTTGGGAAAAATTAATTGTTGAATACACCAATGAATCTGGCGTAAGGGGACTTGATAAATTAGCAGCGAAATTGGTTAGAAACCGTGCAAGACAAATTGCAATGGAAGAAAAGTTTGTAGTCAAAATAGTGCAACAAGACCTATTCAATTTTCTAGGGGCCGGAAGAACACGCACAAAATACGACAATAATGAAGTTGCGGGGGTTGTAACAGGCTTAGCATGGACAAGTGCCGGAGGAGATATTTTATTTATTGAATCCAGCATTACAAAAGGCAAAGGAAAACTTACACTCACCGGAAATTTAGGCGATGTCATGAAAGAATCTGCTGTAATTGCCCTTGAATTTCTAAAAGCACACAGCTCGTGGCTTGATTTGGAACAAGAAGTATTTGAAAAATACAATGTCCATGTTCATGTTCCTGAAGGTGCAACTCCAAAAGACGGGCCAAGCGCAGGTATTACAATGCTTACCTCTCTTGCATCGCTATTCACACAAAGAAAAGTCATGAATAACCTGGCAATGACAGGTGAAATCACGCTTAGAGGTGATGTATTGCCTGTTGGAGGAATAAAAGAGAAAATTCTTGCTGCTAAAAGAGCCGGGATAACAACATTAATTCTCTGTGAAAAAAATAAGCAAGATGTTGATGAAATCAAACAAGATTATCTGAAGGGATTAAAAATTCATTATGTTACAAAAATGAATGAGGTTCTTTCCATCGCTCTTTTGAAAGATAAAGTAACTCAAGCAAAGGATATAAATTAAATGAATCAATATTTAAAACTATTAAATTAAAACAGTCATAATAAAACTGAAAGTAAAACGCAAAATAGCTTGATATTTTCTTAAAAAAAATGAACTTAAATTGCCCTAAAGAGTAAAAGCGTTTTTTTTAATTTTGACTAAAAAGTGATAAAAATTGCTATTTTTTCACATAAAATGACCTTTTTTAGTTAAAAAACACCTTTTTTGATGATTTCCTTGAATATTATAAATCTGAGTTTTGGAGCCAGTTACAAGTAAATCATTTTTAATCGTAATATTGCAATATAATAAAAATAAAACCATGGGAATAACTAAAACATCCTACTTTTCACTCGAACAAAATGAATTTGCTGTAAAGCTAA
Source organism: Bacteroidota bacterium (assembly GCA_005798205.1). Next base: position 2,484 of record SYKJ01000190.1, read on the forward strand.
AAGCTATGGCTCATCCAGCGCGTATTGCAATTCTTGAGTTTCTTCTAAAATCAAATGATTGTATTTGTGGAGATATCGTAAATGAGCTCCCACTTTCGCAAGCTAGCATATCACAGCATTTACGCGAACTCAAAGATGCTGGCTTGATTAAAGGAACAATTGAAGGAAAATCAATTTGCTACTGTATTGACCAAATGGCAT
>SYKJ01000191.1 GCA_005798205.1 Bacteroidota bacterium
AATACGGTCATTGTATGCAATAAGCATAAGCTCCTGCAACAATCCTACACGCTCCACTAGAGCTGAAGGAATTAAGACACGGCCGGCATTGTCTAATGCTACCTGCTTTGCTCCTTGATGAAACAAACGGTAGAACATTCGATTTTTCGGCTTAAACAAATTCATTTTTGAAAGTCGTTCACTTACCTTTTCCCATTCGGGAAGCGGATAAAGTGTCAAGCAATCCTCAAAACCTTTGTTTAACATAAAATCACGTTGAGACGCAGGGGGAAGCTGCTTCCGTAATCCGGAAGGAAATAGAAATCGACCTTTTTCGTCCAATTTTACCTCGAATTCTCCAACTAAACCTGCCATAGCGTTATAATGGGTAAAAATAATGGTATTTTACCACTTTTTACCACTTAACTTTTAATTGTTCATAACTTTTAACGTTTATATGTCTAAAAAGTTACGAAATAAAATTTTAAAAGTTTTTAAAACCTTATATTATATCGATTTTTTTTAATGTGGGAATATGTGGTAAACTTTTTAACAATTAATGTGAATAAGCAAAGAAATTAAACTTTTGCCTTATTTTATGTCTACTTTTGCCACATGTCAAAAAATTTAAAGAGCTGGGTTCTTCTTCTAATTTTAGCTTGCATATGGGGTAGTTCTTTTATGTTGATGAAAAAAGGGATGTTTGCTACTGATGGATCAAAAATATTTAGCGCTTTACAAGTGGGAAATTTGAGAATGTTAATTGCCTCTGGGATTTTACTTCCTCTTTCAATTTATAATTTGAGAAAAATAAAAAATATAAAACAATTTCTTTTTCTCGGAATTGTGGGGTTTTGTGGTAATTTCTTTCCAGCTTTTTTATTTCCCTATGCTGAAATTACTGTCTCCTCTGGTTTTGCAGGAATGCTAAATAGTTTTACCCCGATTTTTACCTTAATTCTTGGCTTCCTACTTTTTTCTCAAAACCTTAAAAAGCATCAAGTTTTGGGGACAATAATAGGAACAATGGGAGCTTGCTTTTTAATATTAGCAGGAAAAAACAGTTCACTTGAAGGCAACTGGAGTCATATTTTTGCTATTATTATTGCTACTTTTCTGTATGGTTTGAGCTTAAACACAATTAAACACAAACTTCAAAATTTTTCAGCTTCTGAAGTTACTTCCCTTGGATTTCTTCTTGTTTTTCTTCCATCTTTAGTTGGATTTTTTTATTTTGATACGTTCAGGGTTTTCAATCAAAATAAAGAAGCCATGAATGGATTTTATTATATTTCAATTCTTGCAATCGTTGGCACAGCACTTGCTGTTTTCTTATTTAATGGAATCATTCGAGTATCCTCAGCCCTTTTTGCAAGTGGCGTGACTTATTTTATCCCAATTGTTGCTATCTTAATAGGTCTTTATTTTGGAGAAAGTATCTCAAATTGGCAGATATTAGCGATGTTAATTATTCTTAGTGGCTTGGTTTTGGCGAATTACGGAGAAAAGCTATTTTTTAAAAAGAAGAAAATATAAAAAAGTTTGTTGCTCAAAAAAAATAGTGTATATTTGCAATCCTAATTTTAGGGAAAATTAAACAAAAAAAGCTATTATGTACGCAATTGTAGAGATAGCAGGGCAGCAGTTTAAAGTGCAAAAAGACCAAAAGGTTTATGTGCATCGTTTAGCAGCAGAAGTTGGATCAAAACTTACTTTTGATCGTGTTTTGTTGATTGATAATGATGGAAAAATCAATGTTGGCGCCCCGGCTATAGAAGGTGCAAAAATCACCGCAGAAGTAAACAATCACGTGAAGGGTGATAAAGTAATCGTATTTAAAAAGAAACGAAGAAAAGGTTACAAAAAAAGCAATGGTCATCGTCAACAATTTACTTCAATTACAATTAAATCCATAAAAGAATAAATTAACTTTCATCCAATCTCTGGGTAAAACAAAAATAAAATGGCACACAAAAAAGGAGCTGGTAGTTCAAAAAACGGAAGAGAATCTCATAGCAAACGTCTAGGTGTAAAAATCTTTGGAGGTCAAGCTGCTATTGCAGGAAATATTATAGTTCGTCAAAGAGGAACTCATCACCATCCTGGAGTGAATGTTGGTATTGGTAAAGATCATACTTTGTTCGCTCTTACAAATGGCCTTGTAGAATTTCGCAAGAAAAAAGACAATCGTTCTTTTGTATCAGTTGTACCTATTGAATCAACTGAAGCTTAACTCACACTTTTATAAAAGTTTAGAAGGTCGCTGTAGAATTATTAGCGACCTTTTTTAGTTTCCATAAATTCCTTTTTAAAAACTTTTGGCCTTAAAGATTGATATTGTTTACCTTTGATTCAAAATAAATAAATCACTAGTGATAAAACTGACAACCCAACAATGTTGCCTATTTTCTATTCTAAGTGGAATTTTAATGGTCATCAGTTTTCCATTCACAGGAAGTCTTACTCCACTGGTTTTTGTATCATGGGTGCCTCTTTTATTTGTAGAAGATTTTATTTCCACCTCGAAAAAAAAGTCTATTGTTGTTTTTTTATATGCTTTCCTGACTTTCTTTACTTATAATATAGGAACAACTTGGTGGGTATGCAATGCAAGTATTAATGGCGGTGTTGCTGCAATTATTGCCAATACATTATTAATGTCAATTACGTTTCAAACATTTCATTTTGCTAAAAAATACATTGGAAGAAAGCAAGGTTATCTTTCATTATTATTTCTTTGGATTGGATTTGAATACCTGCATTTCAATTGGGATATTTCATGGCCATGGTTAACATTAGGAAATGTTTTTTCAGTTAGAACAAGTTGGATACAATGGTATGAATTTACTGGAGTCCATGGAGGCTCCTTGTGGATTTTAGTTGTAAATGTTCTGTTTTTTAGATGCATCCAACATTATTTCCTGAATAATAGAAAATTACTTCCCCTTACCAAACAATTTTTAGTTGTAGGATTTATTTTATTTTTCCCAATTGTCAGTTCATTCTTTCTTCGTTTTAGTTCAGGGCCATCAGGATCTGACGGAAAGGATTATAAAGTGGTAATTGTTCAGCCAAATATTGATCCATATAACGAGAAATTTGCTCTTAATTCAAGCGTTGAATCTCAATTAGAAAAGTACTTCAAGTTAGCAGAAAAAAAATATTCAAGTGATGTTGACTTACTACTTGGACCAGAAACGGCTATTAGTAGAGGATTTAGAGAGTTAACTATTTTAAATGAACCATTTTTCAATTACCTAGATAAAAAAAGCGAAAAATGGAAAAATACCGATTTTTTGCTTGGTGCATCAACATTTGAACTTTTCAAAAACAAAAAATCGAATGCATCCTTTGCTCTACCAAATGGAGGTTTTTACGAAAACTACAATACATCAATGTTACTATCTTCAGATAAAAAAATTGAATTTATTCACAAATCAAAACTTGTTCCTGGTGCAGAAATAATCCCTTTTTCATCTTATCTTCCCTTTTTAGAATCCCTTGCTTTAAGTAATGGTGGAACATCTGGAACTTTAGGTGTAGAAAATGAGCCTAAGATTTTAAAAACACAAAAAGCACTTTTAGCACCTGTTATTTGCTATGAATCTATCTATGGAGAATTTACTGCAACACAAGCAAGAAAAGGGGCAGAACTTATTTGTATTCTAACAAACGATGGTTGGTGGGGAGACACACCCGGATATAAGCAGCACTTTAGTTTTGCTCGCTTAAGGGCTATTGAAACACGGCGTTGGGTTGTTCGCTCTGCAAACACGGGAACTAGTGGTATTATTGACGAATTTGGAAATGTTGTGAGGCAAACTCAATATTGGAAACCCGCCGTTCTCTCTGCTACTGTTCCTCTGCTGAAATCACAAACAATTTTCAGTCAGCTAGGAGATTATATCGGTCGAAGTTTTTCTTTTGTTGCAGTATTGATTATTCTTTTTAGTATTTCTAAAAAATTCAAAGGGAAACTATCAAAATCCTGAGTTTGTATTAAACTTAAAAAAAGTAAAACGGCTGTTTTTAGCTACAGCTAACATTTTCTAACATTACTTTAACAATTGATTTTAAATCGTATTTGTGTTTCCATCCCCAATCATTTTGAGCATGAGAATCGTCAATTGAATTGGGCCAACTATCTGCAATAGCTTGACGAAAATCAGGGTCGTAGCTAATCTCAAAATTTGGAACTACTAATTTAATTTCTTGGGAAAGCTCTTTTGGAGTAAAGCTAATTCCTCCGAGGTTGTAACTAGATCGAATTTTAACTTTTTCAGCAGGTGCATCCATCAAGTCAATTGTTGCCTTTATTGCGTCATCCATATACATCATCGGTAAAGCAGTATTTTCATTGAGAAAACAAGAAAATGGAACACCCTCCTTTGCTTTGTAAAATATATCTACCGCATAATCTGTCGTGCCGCCGCCTGGTAAACTTTTGTAGGATATTAATCCTGGATAGCGAATACTTCGAACATCAATATTAAATTTATTAAAATAATATTCACACCAACGCTCACCTGCTTGCTTTGAAATTCCGTAAACCGTTGTAGGTTCCATGATTGTATATTGTGGGGTATTATTCATTGGAGTTGTTGGACCGAAAACAGCAATCGAACTTGGCCAAAATATTTTTTTTACATAGCCTTCTTTTGCTAAATCCAAAATTGTAAATAATCCCTCCATATTTAACTTCCAAGCAAAATCAGGTTTTCTCTCTGCAGTTGCAGAAAGAAGTGCCGCAAGTAAATACACCTCTTGAATTTTATTTGATATGATGTATTCTCGAATAATGTCTCGATGAATAATATCCATTTTTACATAGGTGCCATTTGAAATAATGGGAGGACATTCTTCTTTTATATCAGCTGCTACAACCTCATTTTCTCCATATTTTTTTCGCAATGCACAAACTAATTCTGTTCCAATTTGACCACAGGCACCAAGTACAATAATTTTACTCATTTCAATAATTATTTTGGGTGTAAATTTAACTTTCTAAAATCACTTTTGATTTAAAAAAATAAAAAAAGAACAGTACTATTAAAAATGCTGCTTATTTCCATAATATTAATGAATTGATTTACTTAAATTTGTATGAAATGAAACTAAAGTTTAGCTTGTTTAAATTTATTTAATCAAAAAAAAGAATGCCATTTTACCATAAACTCGGAAAAATACCGCCTAAAAGACATACTGTTTTTAAAAATCCTGAAGGTGGTATTTACCATGAACAATTATTTGGAACGATTGGATTTGATGGAATGTCATCTTTACTCTATCATATTCAACCGCCTACAGCTGTAATAAAAATCGTACAGCAAAAAACTGTGGCGCCAGAGATTGGTTTGGATAAAAATATGCAGATGCGAAGTCTACAAGGGTTTAATGTTGAAGCAAAAGATGATTATTTAGAAAGTAGAACTCCCATGTTAGTGAATTCTGATGTCTACATTGAGTTAGCGGCCCCAAAAAAATCAATGACAGACTATTTTTATAAAAATGCGGATGCTGACGAAGTAATTTTTATTCACAAAGGAAGCGGAAAGTTGAAAACTCAGCTTGGAAACATTGATTTCTCCTACGGCGATTATTTACTTATTCCACGCGGCATGATTTACCAGCTGCACTTTGAAAATGAAGATAATCGTTTATTAATAATTCAATCTTTTCACCCGGTTTACACACCCAAAAGATACCGTAATTGGTTCGGACAACTATTGGAACATTCTCCCTATTGTGAGCGTGATATTCGAGCACCACACGAACTTGAAACACATAATGAAAACGGTGAGTTTCTTATAAAAATCAAGAAAGAAGACACAATGTATGATTATGTCTACGCTCATCACCCTTTCAATCTAGTTGGTTGGGACGGATATAATTTTCCGTATGCCTTTTCAATTCATAATTTTGAGCCGATAACTGGACGAGTTCATCAACCGCCTCCTGTTCATCAAACATTTGAAACAACAGCTTTTGCAATCTGTTCGTTTGTGCCGAGGATGTATGACTACCATCCAGATGCTATTCCTTCACCTTATAATCACAGTAATATTGATTCGGATGAAGTTTTATATTATGTTGATGGCGACTTTATGAGTAGAAATCACGTAGATAAAGGGCAAATAACTCTTCATCCTTCGGGCATTCCGCATGGACCTCATCCTGGGGCATACGAAAGAAGCATTGGTCAGAAAGAAACCAAAGAGCTTGCTGTTATGATTGACACCTTCAAACCTTTAAAATTAACGAAGCAAGCACTAGACTTAGAAATGAAGGATTATATGAACTCCTGGGTTCACTAATTAACAGAAAATGAGTAAAGAGATAAAAAATATTGAGTACGGATTAGAAAAAATATTTGAGGGAGCTCAAGATTTTTTACCCTTACTTGGTACAGATTATGTGGAATTTTATGTAGGAAATGCAAAGCAAGCAGCACATTTTTACAAAACTGCTTTTGGATTTCAATCCCATGCATATGCTGGTTTAGAAACAGGAATGAGTGATCGTGTTTCCTATGTTTTAAAGCAAGACAAAATTCGCCTAGTTCTTACAACCGCATTAAAAAGCGAATCTCCAATTGGAGAACATGTAAAAAAACATGGTGATGGTGTTAAAATTATTGCTTTATGGGTCGAGGATGCAAAAAGTGCATACGAAGAAACCATCAAACGCGGCGCTAAATCATACCAAGAACCAATCATTACAAAAGATTCACACGGAGAAGTTGTAAGCGCGGGAATTTACACTTACGGAGAAACCGTTCATCTTTTCATAGAACGAAAAAATTACAAGGGAGAATTTTTACCAGGATTTGTAAAATGGAATTCAGATTACAATCCGAGTCCTGTGGGCTTGAAATTTATCGATCATATGGTAGGAAATGTAGGCTGGGGAGAAATGAACAAATGGGTGAAATGGTACGAAGATGTAATGGGGTTTGTGAATTTTCTATCCTTTGATGACAAACAAATTCACACTGAATATTCTGCTTTAATGTCTAAAGTGATGAGCAATGGAAACGGGAGAATTAAATTTCCAATTAATGAACCTGCTAAAGCAAAAAAACGCTCGCAAATTGAGGAGTACCTTGATTTTTATGAAGGTTCGGGTGTGCAGCACATTGCAGTGGCCACAGACGATATTATTGAAACCGTTTCGCACCTGAGAGCTCGAGGTATTGAGTTCTTATCTGCCCCACCACAAGCTTATTATGATGAAATTCCTGCTCGCTTGGGTGAGCATATGAAAATGATGAAGGAAGATATCAAAGAATTGCAAAGACTTTCCATCATGATTGATGCGGATGAGGAGGGGTACTTACTTCAAATTTTTACAAAACCAGTTGAGGATCGCCCTACCCTATTTTTTGAGATTATCCAACGAATGGGAGCTAGAGGTTTTGGAGCTGGAAATTTTAAAGCATTGTTTGAATCGATTGAAAGAGAGCAGGAAAAACGAGGAACTTTGTAGATTGTGATAACAAATAAAGAAACTGAGTTTTTTTCTTATAATTAAAAACTATGCACTATGAAAAATATACTTTTAATTTTATTGCTATTGTTAATTTTAAATGTTAACGCTCAATGGGTTAACAAAATTGTGGATAATGATTTTGATGAACCATATCGGATATGTTATACTGCAACAAACAATAATGGGTATCTTAAATTAGAAAATATAGATGGTAGTATTTCATTTTATATTAAGGGTGGATATTATTGTGATGATTCTCCAGTAGTAGATTTGTCTTTTGTTGTAAAAGGTGTTACAAAAAAATATAGTATTAATGCAACAACAAGCGAAAGTAATGATATTGTTTGGCTTATTGATGATTTAACTAATTCTCAATTTATAGAAGATTTTAAAAATTGTAGCATACTTAAAGTAAGAGTAAATGATTATACTTGTTCAAGTAAAATTTATAGCTTTAATATGAGTGGTAGCTCCTCTGCTATTAAATTTATATCTTATAAAAAGAAAATAGATAATCCTATTTTTATTGAAGAAGAAATTATTGAATTCCCTGACGTAGAGGCTGAGTTTAAAGGTGGGGCACAAGCGATGATGAAGTTCATTGAAGAAAATATTCTATATCCACCTAAATCAATTGAAATGAACGAACAGGGTAAGGTCTACTTATCTTTTATAGTTGAGCTTGACGGTTCTATTTCAAATGTAGCGGTTGAACGAGGTGTAAGCAAGGACATCGACGCTGAGGCAAAAAGGGTAGTAAGAGCGATGCCAAAATGGACTCCAGGAGAGGCAAAAGGTAAAAAATGCCGAACAAGATGTAGATTGCCTATTAATTTTCAATTGGGATAAACATTATGAATTAAGCATTTTTTTTTATTTTTTAAAAATTATCCCATAAACTGCTAAGGAAATTAATAGGATAAACCTAAAAATTTGTGTCCACT
>SYKJ01000018.1 GCA_005798205.1 Bacteroidota bacterium
AAAAAGTTTTACAAGTGCTGTTGCCCAACTACCACCTCCGATAACAGCAATTTTTATTGATTCTTTTGAATTCATACTACAAATGTAGAAAAGAATAAGGGTATTTAATTATTTATTAAAAGTAGGTTTAATTGTAATTTATCATTTCACCTAGCTTTAAAGCCTCAGCAAAGATCTCTCTCATTTTTTCTAGCTTTAGCTTAGAATTAGGATTGCCATTGATGGACTCCTCCTTTAACTTATAATACGTATTTAATGACTGCCCAAAAAGATCTTGTTCAAGTTGACTTTTGATTTCCATTATTTTATTATTTACTCCTAAAAGATAATGCTCAATTTCTCCCAATCGTTTTAATTCGTTTGGGTCTAGCGATTCTTGTTTAAGAAGAGTGTGATAATGAGGCAATATTTGATTGAGGAGGGACATAAACCGCTCTAACTCTCTATCTAATTCGTTTTTATGTTTACTAAATTCCTCCAATATTTAACTAAATGCAGGTTAAAAATAATACAATTTCTTATTACAAGAATATTTTTTTGTTAGTTAATGCATCAAATTTTTAATTCAATTTGTATCCAACATCTAATTTTGCTAAATCTTCAAACAATTCATTGCTTGGTTTTATGCGTATTGATCTTGAAGGTAAATTAATCTCTAAACCCTCTATTGTATCAAACACATTGAATTTTATAGGACAAGTACCTTGGTTATCCGTAAATAATTGGTTCAATTTTTGAATTAATTCTTCATTCAAATTACTGGAAGAAATTTTTAATTGCACAGCCTTCGTATTTTTTTCTCGAAGGTCTTGAAGTAGCTCAATGTTGTGAGGGACAAATTCTAATTGTGTTCTAAATCTTGGAATTTCAATTCTCCCTTTAATAATGAGAAAAGCCCCTGGCACCATAAAATGCTTGAACCGCAGATAATTTTCTTTAAATAAATTCAAACGAAAAGAATCTTGGTAATCCTCAATTATCAAAGTACCAAAACCGTCTCCGTTTTTCGTAAAGCGGTGTTCAGAAAAAGTGACAATCGAAGGAAACATCAAATCTCTTCCTTTGTAAGATTGTAAATCGTTTAGCATTGATATGTCACCGTTACAAAAAGCCTCTATTTCTAACTTAAAATCATCCAGCGGATGGCCAGAAATAAAAATACCAACAACCTCTTTTTCTTTATTTAATTGGTAAATATTAGACCACTCTGTGCATTTGGGAATAATAGGTTCAGGCATCGATGCCCCAGAGCCTTCACCAAACATAGTATTTTGAGAGGAGGATTCACTTTCCTTAAAATTAGTACCATACTTCATGGCAGCATCCAAAAAACTTTTATTATTACCATCAACATAGAAATACTGCGCTCTGTGAACATCTTTAAATGAATCTAAGGCTCCAGCATAAGCTAAGCTTTCGAATGACCTTTTAGTACAAATTCTAAGGTTAATTCGCTTTGTCATGTCAAAAATTGAGTGATAAAAGCCTGCTTCTCTTGCTTCAATAATTGCCTCAATAGCAGAAGCACCTAAACCTTTTATTGCTCCAAGCCCAAAACGTATAGCACCTTGTTTATTCACTGAAAATGTATAACTCGATTCATTCACATCCGGTCCTAAAACTTGTAGACCCATTCTTCGGCATTCTTCCATGAAAAAAGTAATTTGCTTAATGTCATTCATGTTATTACTTAGCACAGATGACATATATTCTGCAGGATAATTTGCTTTTAAAAATGCAGTTTGATATGCAATCCATGCATAACAAGTTGAGTGCGACTTATTGAAAGCATATTGTGCAAAAGCCTCCCAATCTTTCCAAATTTTTTCAAGTATTTCAATTTTATGCTCTTTCGCGCTTGCACGTTCAATAAAAATCGGTTTCATTTTGGCAAGCACTTTTTTATCTTTTTTTCCCATCGCTTTTCTCAAGGTATCAGCTTCACCTTTCGAAAAATCTGCAATTTTTTGTGATAAAAGCATAACTTGTTCTTGATAAACCGTAATGCCGTAAGTTTCCTTTAAATACTCCTCACAATCATCTAAATCATAAATTATTGCTTGTTCGCCATGTTTACGTTTACAATAAGATGGAATGTATTCCATTGGTCCCGGCCGATACAATGCATTCATAGCAATTAAATCTGCGAATACAGTCGGTTTTAATTCTTTCAAATGTTTTTGCATACCTGTAGATTCGTACTGAAATATGCCAATTGTCTCTCCATTCTGAAATAGTGAGTATGTTTTTGAATCATCTATAGAGAAAGTATCGGGATCTAAATCAATTCCTTGAGTAGATTTCACCAATTTAACTGCATCTTTAATTAAAGTCAATGTTTTTAGACCCAAAAAGTCCATTTTTAATAAGCCTGCATCTTCAGCGACTGAATTGTCATATTGAGTACAAACCATTTCAGAATCTTTAGCCAAGGCAACGGGCACAAAATTTGTCAAATCATCCGGTGTAATTATTATTCCGCAGGCATGAATTCCAGTATTTCTAAGAGAGCCCTCAATCTCCATTGCTTTTTGAAGTACTTGACCTGCAAGTGAAGCACTTTTCGCTACACGTCTTAATTCTTTTGCATTGAGAATTGTTTCCTGATTTTTAAGATAGTCTATAACAGCAACTTCATCCCAAGTAAGAATGTTTTTAAGCGAAAGATCAGGCACTAATTTTGATAAACGATCGGCTTCTGGAAGCGGCAAATTCATCACTCGTGCAGCATCTCTAATTGCAGATTTTGCAGCCATTGTTCCAAAAGTAATAATTTGTGCAACTTGATTAGCTCCGTATTTTTTAATTACATAATCAATCACAAGCGAGCGACCTTCATCATCAAAATCAATGTCAATATCTGGCATAGAAACACGATCAGGATTTA
>SYKJ01000192.1 GCA_005798205.1 Bacteroidota bacterium
AATATCGGCTAATTGCATTTTTAATTGGGCTCTTTGTATATCCGTTAAACCTTGAAGTAAAAGTGCATCTTGTAAAATCTGAATTGCATCTTGAGCGCGATTCGCATAAAATGCTAATATGTGAGCCTGCTCATTTAATATGCTAATCGAAAATTTTGTCTTGCCTAAACGAACAAGTGCTTTATTATAATCTGCTAAAGTGGAATCTATTTCTTCTTGCTTGTAAGATCTATTTGTTGTTATTTCCTTATACCTTGAGTTTAATAGTAGTTTTTGAGCTTCTATGTAATTTGGATTGTCACTGCCAAGATTCAGAATATAATTAAAACAACTACGAGCGATATCATAGGATTTATTTTCTAAACAAATAGAACCTAAATCTAAAATCCTTGTGCCATCTCCCTGAATACGTTTGTCCAGCGCAACAACTTGGGTAAGCGCGGAATTAAAATTCTTGTTTTGTACAAATAACCAAATTAGCATCTCTGAATAAATAAGGTCCGATTTTACAGCTTGGATTTTTTTTAATAAAAGTTCTTTAAAAATCAGATAATCTTTCCCTTCAGATTGGCTCAAATCAATTCGAGTGGAAATAGCATTTTGAATTGCTTCAAGCATCGATGGTTGTTTTATAATGTACTCAATATATTCTTCTAACATTAGCAGCTTATTTCCTGTTAATGAGTACAAATCTGCATATTGAAAATTAAAGGGGTAGTATGCTGCAACCTTTCTTCCTTTATCTAATACTTTTTTTGCAAGGTCAAATTTATTTTTTGCCACAAATAATTGATATAAATTTATTATTTCGTTTGGATCATTTGAGAGTGATTCAATTAAGTCATCATAGATCTTATTCGATTTTTCAAGTTCATTGATATCTTGATAAAATTGTCCGAGTAAGGCTTTTAATTCTAAGTCATTTTTGTTTTGAGAAATCTGTTTTTTAATAATTCTCTCTGCAGTTTTAAAATCTTTCATTTGTACAAGACATTCTACATAGCGCGTAAAATATACTTTCGTCCCTTGTGACTCATATAATTTTGAATAATACGAAGTTGCTTTCTCAAATTCCCCATTAATATAATAATGTTGAGCTAGTTGAATGTCTGTCTCAGATTGAGCTTGAAAAATAAAAGTGCTAAATGAAAAAATATAAATTATAAAATTTTTCATTGGTATTTCTTTTTATATTTTTCTTCTAAACGAAGTGAAAATTCATTTAAGGGACCATGCAAGGTGTCGTAAGCAGTATTAAAACGATTACAATTTGATTTATAATCTTTTAGAAATTGCTTGATTTGTGCTATTTTATCTTTTTCAAAACGTATGTATTCATTGTATTTTTCTCGATGTCCATAACCTTTCTGAATATCTGTTTCCAGATTTTTTAAAGTTACTTTTTCTTCATTTAACGAAACTCTAATTTTTTCATATTCTGCCCCCAAAGATTTTAGTGACTTACCCATCACTTTGTATGCTTCCATTTTTTTTGCGAATGATACATTAACAGTATCTATGTAGTAATACATTTTTATTCTTTTTATTACAGAATAAATAGCTATTTTTTTTTCAGAAATAGATTGTATTTGATTTTGAGACAATTCTGCTTCCAAGGTAGAAACAGTTTTTTTCAAGCGATTAATTTTTTTTACTTGTTCATCTTTATCCATATCTGAACAAGAGTTGAGTAAAAATAAAATTAAAAATAGAAATGAATAATGCATGTGTATGAATTAGGAAATAGGATAATAATGAATACTAAAAATAGTAATTACTAAGGCTAAAAGCCAACCTGAATATACTTCAATGGCATTGTGGCGATTAAGGTAAAGTCTAGCAAAAAGAGTAAGCCCTGAAGCAATTATTGCTAGAATCATTACGAATAGTGGAAAGTTTGAATTCCCCATATAAAATGTGAAAAGATATCCAACTAGAATTCCAGCACCTCCAGCATGTAATGAAATTTTTATCCATCGGTTAATAATCATAAATACTGCAGTCACAATTGCACCTGCTAGGGGGAGAGCATAAAAGTATTTTGGTAAAATATTGTTTGGTGCTTTGTAGATAAATAGAATGAATAAAATTATACAATATGCAAACATAATTAGCAAAGGGATGTTTCGTTCTTTTGAATTTTCAATATCTATTGTTGAGATTATTTTACGTTTATGCAAAGTAAAAAACGAAATTCCTGGGGCAAAAGCGCTAAATAGAAAAAAAATAAGTAGTAATTGTACTTTGATGTCAGTTGGTATTTGATACATCCCATTTCCAGAAAGAGACAATTCTTGGCTTGGTAAAAATAAGCTAAGGAATAAGCCATAAAATGGCATAAGCAAAGGCAAGAATAGCCAGGAAAAGATGTGAGCGAGCCTTGTTATCATAATAGTTCTTTTCTCATTCTAGCAACAGGAAGGTTTAATTGCTCTCGGTATTTTGCAACTGTTCGCCTTGCAATATTATATCCTTTTTCATTCAGTAAATCCATTAATTTTTCATCTGTTAAGGGAGATTTTTTGCTCTCTAATTGTATGGCCTCAGATAAAATCTTTTTAACTTCTCGAGTTGAAACTTCTTCCCCACTATCTGTTGAAAGGGACTCAGAAAAAAAATATTTTAAAGGAAAAACTCCAAAATTTGTTTGCACGTATTTACTGTTAGACACACGTGAAATTGTCGAAATATCCAAATTTACCATTTCTGCTATGTCTTTCAATATCATTGGTCGTAATTTTGTTTCATCACCAGTAACAAAATAGGAAAATTGGTAATCCATTATTGCCTTCATAGTCAACAAAAGTGTTTGCTGTCTTTGTTTTATTGCATCAATAAACCATTTTGCGCCTTCCAATTTTTGTCGAACAAAAGAAACAGCCTCTTTGTCTGACTTTGTATTTTTGGCTCCTTCAGAATAAGATCGAAGCATGGATTCATATTCACGGCTTACTTTTAAGGTAGGAGCATTGCGACTATTTAAGGATAATTCGAGTCGTCCCTCTACTTCAAAAATCATAAAATCAGGGATAATTTGTTGATCGCTTTTTCCAGACTCACGAGATGAACCTCCTGGCTTTGGATTTAGTTTTAGGATTTCATCCATAGCATCTTTTAGGTCTTTGTCTTCAATTTCTAGTTTTAGTGCGATTTTATCGTAATGTTTCTTTGTAAATTCATCGAAAAAATCTTCTATTATTTTTTTTGCTGTAAAGCGAGAGATATCTCCGTCTTGCTTGCGATTTATTTGTAACAAAAGGCATTCCTGCAAACTGCGTGCACCGACTCCTGCTGGGTCTAATTCGTGAATAAGACTTAAAATAGTTTCTATTTCCTCCTCTGTTGTTGTAACATTCATGGAAAATGCAAGATCGTCAACTAAGGCTTCTAGATCTCTATTTAAGTAGCCCGATTCATCGAGATTGCCTATTAATATATCGGCAATTAGAAATTCAGTTTCGCTTAGATCAAGTAAATGCAATTGCTCACTAAGTTTTTCTTGAAAGCTCTGACCGCCAGAAAGTGGAACTACACGATCGTCATCGTCTTTGG
>SYKJ01000019.1 GCA_005798205.1 Bacteroidota bacterium
GTGTATCAAATTATTGTTGGAAAAGATATTTCATCAATCGATTTTAAAATTGTGGATCGATGGGGCAATACGATGTTTGAATCAACAGATAAAAACTTCAAATGGGACGGAAAGTACAAAGGTTCATATTGCAATACAGGTATTTACGCTTATTTTGTTGAAGTTGTCTATGTTTCAGGAAAAAAAGAGGTACTAAATGGTAACATCACACTAATTCGTTAAGCATGCAAAAGGGTTATTTAGTTGTATATTGTTTATTTGTTTATCTATTTAATTTTGCACAAGATTTGCATTTATCGCAGATTGATAAAACAATTGCTTTATTGAATCCCGCTCTAACGGGAAACTATGATGGTTGGGAAAAGTTCAGTTTGCAACACCGCAGCCAATGGATTGGATCTGGAACTCAATTTACAACTTCGTATGGCATGGCTGAGTTTTCTTTTGGGAAGAATGATCGCATGAATAAAACTTACGCGGGATTAGGTTTATTTTTCACAAACGACATTGGTGGTGATTCTAAAATAAGTTTAAAATCTGGTGGATTAAGTTTAAGCGGCAACTTACCTTTATCTAGAAGTCAGTCAATTTCTGCAGGTATCCAAACATCATTTAATAATCGTTCTGCAGATTTTTCAGATTTACTTTTTTATTCTCAGTGGAATGGTACTCAATTGGATCCCTCAGTTAATTCTGGGGAACTAAATGATTACCAAGCCTATTCTTATCTAGATGCAGGAGCCGGAGTTGCCTATAATTTCAAAAATAAATCAAATAATACCTTGGGAGGAGAATTTTTCAATTTTCAAATAGGTGCTTCATTTATGCATCTAAATAGACCTAATATTCGTTTTAATACGTTTTCCGATGATAATTTGTTTGTGAAAACGTGTTTACATAGTAATTTAAGATATGGAATTAACAGTCAGTCTGCAATTGAATTAAGTGTGGCACAATTTTTCCAAGGGCAACACCGCGAAACAAATGTTGGAGTTTTTTACAGAGCTAGATTAAGAGAGCCCTCTCGAAGTACTTCTTTTGTAAATGTAAAATACCTAACAATAGGTTCTTATGCAAGAATTACAGGAACTTTAATTCCTTATTTCGCTATCGATCTTGGTGATTTTAAATTAGGGATGTCGTATGATGTTGAAATAGGAAAAATATCAAGAGCATACAAGCAATCTGCTGAAGTTTCTTTAAGTTACCTAGTTTCAAAGAAATCTATTTTTAAAGGGAATAAACTTCGTTGATGTAAATTCCTAAAATAAAAAGCGCCATCTTTTTTTCCTTAGAGAATTTAAAAAGTCTTAATATCTATAATTACTATCTTTGAAAATGCTGTCAAAATTACCTGATGTAGGAACTACAATATTTACTAAAATGTCGAAGTTAGCAGTAGATAACAAGGCCATAAATCTTTCTCAAGGATTTCCAAATTTCAAAACAGACCCCGAATTAATTAATATAATTAAAGAAAACTCTGAAAAAGATTTCCATCAATATCTTCCCATGAGTGGTTTCCCGAGTTTATTAGAAGGCATAGCAGCATTAATTTATAAGCGTTACAAAAGAAATGTAGATCCCTCCTTGAATTTACTAATAACTGCAGGAGCTACACAAGCTATTTTTACAACCATTCAAGCATTCGTCCACGCTGGCGATGAGGTTATTATTTTAGATCCTAGTTATGATTGTTATGAAGCTCCCGTTATTCTTGCAGGTGCTAAGTCGATAAGAATCCCATTAAATCAAGATTTTTTACCCGATTGGAATAAAATCTCTGAAAGCGTAAGCTCTAAAACACGCTTAATCATTGTCAACAATCCACATAATCCAAGTGGAACAGTCTGGTCAGAGCAAGATTTACATTCACTAGAAAATCTAATTTTAAAACACCCAAAGTTATATGTGCTTTCTGATGAGGTGTATGAATTTATAAGTTTTGAAAAACCCTTTTTTTCAGTAAACACGTCAGAAATTTTAAGAGATAGGGCAATAATTGTATCTTCATTTGGAAAAACATTCCATATCACAGGTTGGAAAATTGGCTATGTCGTTGCCCCTGAAAAACTAATGATTGAATTAAAAAAAGTGCATCAATTTTTGGTTTTTTGTGTAAATAGTTTATCTCAAGTTTGTCTCAATGACTATCTTAAAATAGCGAAAGTAGAAGAGCTCGGGAATTTTTATCAAGCCAAAAGGGATTCATTCCGCGAACAAATGAAAAAAAGTCGTTTTGAATTATTTCCCTGCGACGGAACCTACTTTCAAGTTGCCTCCTACAAAACAATTTCTAGTGAAAGTGACATTGATTTTACCAAACGCTTGGTTACTGAATTTGGTGTGGCGGCAATTCCACTATCTGTTTTTAATGCTGATGGAAGAGATCAAAAGTTAATCCGATTTTGTTTTGCGAAAGATGATCAAACATTACTATCTGCAACCGAACGCTTATGCAAGATTTAAGAGTTTCTATTTTTCAAGTTGACCAGTTTTGGGAAGATAAAAAAGCCAATTACGATTTGTATTCTCGTCTTTTTAGTGAAATAGAAGATGCTGATCTTGTATTACTCCCAGAACTTTTTAATACAGGATTTAGTATGAATGCGGAAATGTATGCGGAGGATTGGAAACAATCAGAAGGCATCGATTACCTAAAGAGTTGGGCTACCAAAAAAAATACGGCTATTTATACTTCACTGATGATAAAAGAGGAGGGCAACTATTTTAATAGAGGAGTTTTCATATTTCCGAATGGAGATGTTTCATGTTACGACAAAAGAAAATTATTTACACTTTCAGGAGAAGATCAAAATTACACGGCTGGAATAAAGGAATGTATCGTTTCTTATTTGGGATGGAACATCAATCTTCAAATTTGCTACGATTTGCGTTTTCCTGAACTTTGTCGTAATCGCATGATAGACGACCATCCTGCATATGATTTATTGCTTTATGTTGCCAATTGGCCAGAGAAAAGGATTGAACATTGGACGACTTTATTAAAAGCACGAGCAATTGAAAATCAAGCTTTCGTTGCTGGAGCAAATCGCATTGGAGTAGACGGTAACAGCTTAGTTTATTCTGGAAATTCAGCTGTCTTCGATCTTTTGGGAAATACTAATGAAATTATTAAAAACAAGGATATCTATTTTTTCTCTATTTCTGCTTTGGACTTAAAAATCAACCGTCAAAAACTACCTTTTTTGAAAGATAAATAAAACAAAATATTCTAAAATAAAAAGTCATTGTAGGGATATCGCACCCGAAAAATTTCTTTCACTTTTTCATATAAAACATCTTTTAGTTCCTCGATATTTTCTTTTTTTTGTGCAGAAATAAAGACACATTTTGTTTTATTCATTTTTGCCATCCATGATTTTTTTAAGGTTTCCAAAGTAATCGTTTCTTCTAAGTCAATCACTTCAACATTATTGTGCTCTTGGAATGCATCTATTTTATTAAATAATATGATTGTTGGTTTTTCTGTCTTATCAATTTCATTTAGGGTTTCATTGACAACATTAAAATGATCTTCAAAGTTGGAATGTGAAATATCGAGCACATGTATCAATAAGTCAGCTTCCCGAACTTCATCAAGCGTAGATTTAAAAGATTCTAAAAGTTGCTTAGGTAATTTTCGAATAAAACCGACAGTGTCAGTTAGGAGCATTGGCATATTTTCAATTACTACTTTTCGAACAGTGGTATCGAGGGTAGCAAATAGTTTGTTTTCCGCAAAAACTTCCGCTTTTGCAAGCAAGTTCATGATGGTGCTTTTTCCTACATTTGTATAGCCAACTAAGGCAACACGAACCAATTGCCCACGATTTCCTCGTTGAATTCCCATTTGTTTGTCTATATCTTTCAAACGCTCTTTCATAAGGGAAATGCGCATTTGAATAATCCTTCTGTCGGTTTCTATTTGCGATTCTCCAGGACCACGAAGCCCAATTCCCCCTTTTTGTCTTTCTA
>SYKJ01000193.1 GCA_005798205.1 Bacteroidota bacterium
ATAGCCCATTAAATGATCTGAAACTTTATAATCAGCATTTAACAATGTAATGTCTTTGCGCTCCTTACCATCGTATATTCTCAAATTACCACGAGTGTCTAAATAACACATAAGTTCATCTCCAGCCTTAAGGTTGGATACAGGTTGGACTTCTATTTGGCGAAAAAAACCATTTTCAAAAGAAACAAGAAAATTATTGAAATCGATAGTTGGAACTACACCTTGCGAAAAAGTAGTTGATGAAATCAAACAAATTAAACAGCTAAAAAAATAGTTCATTTACACCAAAATTAACTAAAAACACCTCTGTATATTGCAGAATATCGCAAATTTATTTTCTCATTACTTAGGTCTATTTTCATATTTCAACATTTACAAAGTATATTTGCATACACAAATTAAAAAAATGAAAAAACACAGTTTATTAATTCTTATCCTAGCAATATGTCTAGTGGGATATGCACAAAAGAAAATTGAGTACATAGAATATGATTTAGCGAATGGAATTCATGTAATCTTACACCAGGAAACTTCAACTCCAATTGTCGCAGTTTCAGTTTTGTACCATGTTGGATCAAAAAATGAAGTGCCTGATAGAACTGGATTCGCTCACTTTTTTGAACATTTACTTTTTGAGGGCTCAGTTAATATCGGTCGTGGTGAATACAGCAAAATTGTAGAAAAAAATGGTGGTGAATTAAATGCAAACACCTCACAAGATAGGACTTACTATTATGAATTACTCCCATCAAATCAATTAGAGTTGGGATTGTGGTTAGAGAGCGAACGAATGCTCCATGCAAAAGTAGATACGAAAGGTATCGAAACACAGCGAAGTGTTGTTAAAGAGGAAAAAAGACAGCGTGTTGACAACCAACCTTATGGTTCATTTTTTACAGAAATGTTCAAGCGTGTTTTTACGACTCATCCATACAATTGGGCGCCAATTGGTAGTATGGAGCATTTAGATGCAGCAGAAGAAGTTGACTATGTTAATTTTTACAAAGATTACTATGTCCCTTCTAATGCAACACTTTCAATTGCAGGTGATATCGATATTGAACAAACTAAAAAATGGATTAACACTTATTTTGCTTCAATCCCAAAAGGGCAAGCTCTAAATGTTTACAGAGATTATATTTCGCTTACTGATGATGAATTTGAAAAGTTGTATGCTATTTCAAAAAATAAATTTGATTCTAAAAATTTCATGAATCCAAAAGATGTTGCTGCACGTAAAATAGTAAATGATTTCGCTTCAAAACAAATTGTAATAAAACGCACTCAAAAAGACAAAACAGCGCTTACAGGAATTACAAAAGATGTTATCTACGATAATATTCAATTACCAGCAATCTTTATGGGGTATAAATTTCCCGAACAAACAAATTCAGATAGTTACGCGATTGAAATGTTAAACGAAGTGCTATCTGGCGGTGGAAGTTCACGTATTAACAAATCAATTGTTGAGAAAAAGGAAATGGCAACTTTTGCATTCTCATTCTACTATGGATTGGAAGATGCAGGAATTGGCATTTTTGCCGCAATCGCATCTCAAAATGTAAGTCTTGACAGCATTCAAAAAGAATTTGATTCACAAATAGCGCTAATTAAAAACGAATTGATTAGTGATGAGGAATTTAATAAAGCACGAAATAAATTTGAAAACAACCTTGTAAGCTCCAACTCTTCTATCGCTGGAATTGCTGAAAATTTAGCTGACAATCATGTTTACTATGGAAATGCAAATAGAGTAAATATATTGCTTGACAATTACATGAAAGTTACAAAAGAGGATATTCAACGAGTAGCAAATAAATACTTGACTCAAGAAGCTCGTGTTATTCTAAATTACCTTCCTAAAGAAAAATAATCCCATGAAAAATACACTATTACTTAGTTCTCTTTTATTTATCTCGCACTTTATTTCAGCTCAAGTTGATCGATCTGTTATGCCCAAAGCAACGGAGGCGAAAAAAATTAATATCTCTGAATCTCAAGTTTTCACTACAACAAATGGCTTAACCGTTATCTTATCAGAAAATCACAAATTACCACGTGTTACTTTTCAATTCATACATGGTTCTGACCCCAAAATAGAAGGAGAAAAAGCAGGTTTATCTGATTTTATGGGTTCCTTGATTATGTCTGGGACAGAAAAACGGACTAAAGACCAGTTAGACAACGAAATTGATTTTATCGGTGCTAGTTTGAATGCAAGTAAGTCTAATGTTACATTATCCTGCTTAACAAAACATTTGGGGAAAGGAATGGATTTAATGACTGATGTCTTACAAAATGCAAATTTTCCTCAATCTGAATTTGAAAGAATTAAAAAACAATACCAATCTAATTTATTATCAACAAAATCTGACGCAGCTGAAATGGCAAGAAATGCTGTTTCAAAAATTAATTTCCCAAATCATCCTTACGGAGAAATAATGACCGAGAATACCTTAAATGCTATCTCACGCGAGGATGTAATTTTGAGCTATAAAAATAATTTTAAACCAAATGGTGGCTATTTAGTTGTAGTTGGAGACATTAACAAAAAAGAAGTAGAAGAACTCATCTCCAATAATTTTCTCTCTTGGAAATCTAACGGTCCAATTTATACAAATCCAGCAAATGATGGATTTTCGCCCAAAGGAAATCGCGTGCTTTTCATAAAAAAACCTGGAGCTGTTCAGTCTGTTGTATCTGTCACATATCCAGTAAAAATTAGAACTGGCAATCAAGATCAATTGTCATTAAAGGTTCTCAATGGCATATTCGGTGGTGGTGGCTTCGGCACTCGGTTAATGCAAAATTTACGAGAAGATAAAGCATACACTTATGGATGTTATTCCTCATTAAGAATTACAGATTTAGGTTCTTGGATGTCAGCGGGTGGAAATTTCCGAAATGCAGTTACAGACTCTGCTATAACAGAAATTCTTAAAGAATTTCAGACGATTAAAACAGACCTTGTAAAAGATGATGAGTTAAGTCTTACAAAAACGTCAATGGCTGGTGATTTTGCTCGTTCATTAGAAGGCCCAGAGACGATTGCTGAATTTGCATATTCTGTAATTAAAAACAAACTCGCTACTGATTACTATCAAACCTATCTTCAACGACTGGAAACGACGTCTAAAGAAAATGTTCTAGCAATGAGCCAAAAATATTTTACTTCTGATAACTGCAATATCGTTGTTGTTGGAAATGAGGAAATTATTGAAAGTTTAAAGAAATTTGACTCTGATGGTAAAATTGAATTTTTAGATGCCTTCGCTCAAGAGGTAAAAGATATTAAGCCAGCCTCCATTTCTAAAGATGAATTAATCGAGAAGTACCTTTTTGCGGTAAGTTTAAC
Organism: Bacteroidota bacterium; assembly: GCA_005798205.1. The sequence continues at coordinate 3,356 of SYKJ01000193.1, forward strand.
AAGTAATAAAAAAGAACTTGCTAAAAAAGTAAAAAAGGTAAAATCCTATGAGCGTGTTATTGACATGTCATCTCCTCAAATTCCTATTCCCTTGAAAATGACAGAATATTTTGTGTATCCAACTACGGAAGCCCAAAAGATGGAAGGCCAAGGAATGGTATTTCAAAAGACTTTTTCTGATGGGAATTCAGGTTTTAAATTTGATATGCAAAATGGCAAAAAAGATATGACTGCAGACGAATTAGCATCTAAGAAGAAGTCAAGTGGTTTATTTCCAGAAATGAATTATAAAAAAAATGGAACAAACTATGAATTAACAGGTATTGATAACGATAATGGCAATGATTACTATGTTTTAAAGTTGATAGACGGTGAAAATGTAAGCTATGACTATTATAATACAACTACTTATTTAAAGGAAAAAAGTATTTCAATACAAAAAGTTGGAGAAGAAACAAATGAGTCAACTACCACATACAACGATTACAAGAATGTATCGGGGATTCTATTTCCACATAGTTTAACTATCTCTGTTGGACCAATGAATTTGGTTGGGAAAGTTTCTAAAATGGAATTAAATGGTAAAATTGATATGAAGAGTTTCAAAGAATAATTACTTCAAACTATTTTACTCAACAATAACTGCGACCTCTTTTTTAGCTGTAAATTTTCCTATTTCAAATAAAGGGATATTCTCTAATTTGAATAAGTTAATGATTTCTTGCTTAAATTCAGGTGAGGTAGAAAACAAAAGGCCTCCATTTGTTTGAGGGTCACATAAAGTTAACAATGCTTCTCCTGAGACACCAACTACATTGTTGCCATACATTTTCCAATTTCGCATTGTGTTATCAGGATAAATCCATTGCTTTGCAAGTTCAGCTGTTCCAGTCAAAAGTGGAATATTTTTATTCTGTATGATGGCAGAAATTCTACCATCATCCGTCATTTCAATTAGATGACCTAGTAAACCAAATCCAGTGACATCAGTCATTGCTGAAACCTCAGAAATTGTCCCCAATTTTTCACCCATATAATTTAATTGACACATACTACGGTTAAGTTCATCAGAAAAATGAGTGCTTTCTAATCCTCGTTTAATGGCAGTGGAAAGTATCCCAGTTCCAATTGCTTTCGTAGTAAATATAATATCGTCAGCTTGCGCAGTATTATTTTTCTTGATATTATTTTTTGAAACAATACCGTTTACTGCTAAACCAAAAACAGGTTCTTTGTTCTCTATTGAATGACCTCCGG
>SYKJ01000194.1 GCA_005798205.1 Bacteroidota bacterium
AATTTTTCCTTTGTTTCTATAAGTGTAATATTTCCTGGACTAAATACTATTTCATTAGTGGATTTTAAATCTTTAATTCCAAGAACTGGTGCTAAAATTAAATCTGTTAAAATTGCAGAATCTACAGAGTTAACAGTATTTGTTTGGTCAATTAAATGTGAAAAGGGTTCAAAATCATAATTAGAATCTCTAAAACAGATTGTAAAATGATGTGGCTCTTTGGGATTCTGAATTTCGTTTAAGGGTGTTAAAATGCCTATTTTTTCAATAGCAGTTAGAAACGATGCTGGCGTATGTGACTTTAACTCTTTTAGTAAACGATTGTAAGCCATTACTTTTAAACTTTTTTCTTCCACTAAAAAAGAAAGAAAATAGGCAGACTTTGATCTTGGCAGAAAATTTTTTCTCTGCTCTTCAAATAAACGTGCTGAGGATGCAGTACGATGGTGGCCGTCAGCTATATATGTAGCTTCTATTGCAACAAATGCTTTCTGAATCCTTTCTGAATCCTCTGAAGTTAATACCCACAACTCGTGTTTTACAGAATCAGTTGTTGTGAATTCGTATTCTGGGCGGCTTAGCACAAAAATTTTGAGTAATTCGTCTATTTTTTCATTTCCACTGTACGAAAGTAATACGGGTTCTGCGTTAAATCCTACTAGATCTAAGTAATTGGTAAACATAGACTCTCTTTCAGTGATTGTTTCTTCGTGTTTCTTTATTTTTCCATCTAGATACTCTTGAATACTTGATCCAGCAATAATGCCTGTAAAAACATTGTCGGTAGTTGTTTGTCGGTAAATATAAATTCGTGGACTATCCTCTTGTATCAAAATTCCTTCATCTAAAAATTTTGCGTATCCTTTTTTGACAAGTTCAAATCTTTCTTTGGAATTTGCTTTTGTTTTTTTTGTGGATGCAAATTCAGGATTGATAATGTGTAAAAAAGTGTAAGGATTTGATTCCAACTTTGCGAGCAAAATATTTTTCTTGTAGGAATAATAGGGACGCGTAGCAACTAAATGTACTTTATCACGAATTGGTCTTATCGCTGAAAAAGGGATAATATCTGCCATAAACTAAAATTTATAACTGACTCCAAAGCTAGGTAAAAGAGGGAACTGATAAATTTCATTTCCTGTAACTCTATTTACATAAAAAATATTATTACGATTGTATACATTAGTTACACTTGCTATTAACTCTAATGCAGTCTTATTTTTAAAATTAAATTGTTTTTTAAAAGTAATGTCCAAGCGATGGTAATACGGCAATCTTTGGCTGTTGAAATCTCCTAAAATTGTAGAAACGCTACTTGGATTGGTTTCCGTAATGTCAGTTGTAACACCTCCAGAAAATGTTTCCGCTTGATAAAATCCTGCTGTTGGAGTAAATGGCAAGCCAGACCCCAAATTCCAACGGATATTTAACTCATAGTCTTTTTTCTTTCCAAATAAATAGGATCCTACTAAATTTAAATTGTGTCGTCTGTCAAATACAGGAAAATATGATTGAAATCCATCCCAGCGAGTGCTTCTGCCGAGAGAATAAACGCACCATAGAAAAACACGATTTTTAGAGTACTTTAATAAAAAGTCTACACCATAGGATTCACCTGTTTCGAGAATGAAATCTTTTTTGAAAACATCATCTATCTCCTCAAACTGAGAAACATCGTCGTATAATTTGTTGGGATTTATATTGCTTAACTGTGAGAAATATTTGTAGTAACCCTCGACATTTAAATTTAAAAATTTATTCAGATCGTATTCAAAACCAAAAATAGCATGCCAAGCATATTGAAGTCCATTTTTAGCATTTATGGTTTTCTGAAATTCAGTTACAAAATTTTCCTGAACATTCGTTGGTGCTGACAAAAGTCCATTAAAAAGATTAACGACATCCTTATCGGAAGATGCAGAAGTGAAATTTTGAGAAAAACGACCACCCGAGAATTTAAATCGTAAATTTTCATTTGCATTGTATTTTAAACCTAAGCGAGGTTCTGGAGAAATCGTACCAAGAGAGGTGTAAGCTTGAATTCTAAATCCGGCTTGAAGTACCCATCGATTTGTAACTTTTCTATAATTAAAATACCCTCCAATTTCTGTTGTAAAATTTTCTACTTGTATTTTGCGTTGTATTTCATTGTAAGTAACAAAATTTGTATTGAATCCATTTAAATTAAAACCATAGTTCATTTCTCCTTCATCTTTCAAAAAATAAGTAAAATCAAAACCAAGGTCAAAACCGCCAATACTTGAAAATCTTGGTTCTAACGAAGCTTCAGAAAAAGAGGTTTTAAAAGAACTACCGTTTACATGTCCACGAATGAAAATTGGGGAACCACTCGGAACCATAAGAAAATTAATGCCACCTCCAGTTGCCAACCAGTTTAAATCAGCCACATCGTAATCCACACTATCTTGATTGTGAAATGCAAAAGCACTGAATTTTGAGCCTCCATCTCCTGAAAAAGTTACTTTACCATACAAATCTGTAAAATTAAAGGGTAGTCCATTTCC
>SYKJ01000195.1 GCA_005798205.1 Bacteroidota bacterium
GAAGACCAAACAATTTTCGCTTACAAATGTACTGAGTATTACCATCCTGATTCTGAAGTTTGTATTTTATGGAACGATGAAATACTTAACATTGATTGGGGAGTAAGTGCACCTATTGTTTCTAAAAAAGACCTTAATGGCATTTCATTTCGTGATTTTGTTAGTCCCTTTTAATGAATTCAAAGTTTACAAAGAATGATCCAAATACAATGAGTGAAAATGAACACATTGAAGTTTTTGGAGCAAGGGAGCACAACTTAAAAAATATAGATTTAAAAATTCCAAGGAATAAACTTGTTGTCTTCACAGGCCTAAGTGGGAGTGGGAAATCGTCTCTTGCTTTTGACACAATTTTCGCAGAAGGTCAACGAAGATATATCGAAACATTTTCCTCGTATGTTCGACAATTTGTTGGTGCAGGCGATCGACCGGATGTAGATAAAATTAAAGGTTTAAGTCCTGTAATTGCCATAGAACAAAAAACAGTAGCTAGATCTCCACGTTCAACTGTTGGAACGATTACCGAATTATATGATTTCTTTCGCTTACTTTTTGCCCGAGCTTCAACAGCTATTTCATATGAAACACTAGAGCCGATGGTAAAGTATTCTGATGAGGGAATAACAGATATTATAGCAAAAGAATTCAAAAATAAGAAAATTGCGATTTTAGCTCCTAAAATTAAAGGGAGAAAAGGGCATTACCGCGAGCTTTTTGAACAAATTCTTAAAAATGGATATACGAAAGTTCGAGTCGATGGTAAAATTCAAGATATCGTCAAAGGCATGCGGCTTGACAGATATAAAATTCACGATATTGAAGTAGTTATTGACCGAATGCTCATAACAGATATTGATTCAAAACGAATTTACAATTCTGTAGTCACGGCAATGAAGCAAGGAAATTCGATGATTATGGTTGTTGACTTTGAAACTGGCAAATTAAGAAACTACAGCAGATCATTAATGTGCCCAAGCAGTGGAATCAGCTACCCCGAGCCCGAGCCAAATTTGTTCTCCTTCAACTCTCCGTATGGCGCCTGCAAAAATTGCAATGGACTTGGAGAAGTTTCAGAAGCAAACATTGAACGAATTATTCCAGACTCAAAACTTTCAATCAGACAAGGAGGCTTGAGCCCATTGGGAGAATATAAAAGAACATGGATTTTCGATAAAATAGATGCGCTACTTTTATCCAATAATCACTCCATAAACACGCCGCTATTCGAAATTGAAGAAGACCTTATGAACGTAATTTTATATGGCAATGAAGGAATGGAACTTTCAGAAAAAGATAGTAAAGAGCGTTTTGAGGGAATTATTCATTTTATCTCACGACATTCAGAGGAAAGCAGCGCGCCAATTCAACGTTGGGCTCAAAGTTTTATGAATCAGATTTGTTGTCCAGTTTGTAATGGAACGCGTTTAAGAAAAGAAGCTCATTTCTTTAGAATCGACAACAAGCACATTGGAGACTTAGCATCATTAGACTTGAAGGAACTCTACGAATGGGCTAGCGAAATCGAAAATTATTTAACAAAAGAGCAAAACAAAATCGCTACGGAAATAATTAAAGAAATAAAATCACGCCTGGGTTTTATTCTAGATGTAGGTCTTGATTACCTTACTTTAAATCGATCTTCCAAAAGCTTATCGGGAGGTGAAGCTCAAAGAATTCGCTTGGCAACTCAAATTGGAACGGAATTAATGAATGTACTTTATGTTTTAGATGAACCTTCAATCGGCTTGCACCAAAGAGACAATGCAAAGTTGATCCAATCATTAAAAAATTTAAGAGATGCTGGAAATACCGTTTTAGTTGTTGAGCACGACAAAGAAATGATTGAGGCAGCAGATTTTATAGTTGATATTGGTCCAAAAGCTGGACTTCACGGAGGACAAATCATTAGTGCCGGAAATTTAAACACTATTTTAAAATCAGACTCTCTGACTGCATTGTATTTAAATGGACAAAAATCAATTGACATTCCAGAAAAACGCAGAACAGGAAACGGGAATTATTTAAAATTGAAAGGAGCGAGTGGTCACAATCTTAAAAATGTAAATTTAGCAATTCCCCTTGGCACCTTAACTTGTGTAACTGGAGTTTCCGGAAGCGGAAAGTCTTCTCTTATAAATCATACCCTCTACCCTATTTTGCTAAAACATATTTTTAATGGTGTTCGGAAACCACTTCCTTACAAAAGTATCGAAGGGCTAGAACACTTGGATAAAGTAATTGAAATAAATCAAAGTCCTATTGGTAGAACACCACGTTCAAATCCTGTCACATACACAAAAGTGTTTGATGAAATTCGAACACTCTTCGCAAGTTTACCCGAATCACAAATTAGAGGATACAAGCCAGGAAGGTTTTCATTTAATGTTGCTGGAGGAAAATGTGAAACTTGTAACGGTGGTGGCTTGAAATTAATTGAAATGAGTTTTTTGCCCGATGTATATGTGCAATGTGAATCGTGCAACGGAAAACGCTACAACCGAGAAACATTAGAAGTACGATACAAAGGAAAAACCATTTCTGATGTTTTGAATCTAACGATTGAGGAATCAGTACCTTTCTTTGAGAACCATCCGAAAATCAAAAGAATTTTAGAGACTCTTTTAAGTGTAGGACTTGGATATATTCAATTAGGACAATCCTCAACAACTTTATCGGGTGGAGAAGCACAACGAATAAAATTGTCAAGTGAACTTTCTAAAAAGGGGACAGGAAAAACAATCTATATTTTAGATGAGCCATCAACTGGTCTTCATTTTGAAGACATACGAATGCTATTAGAAGTATTACAAAGATTGGTCAACGAGGGAAATACTGTTTTAGTAATTGAACACAACCTCGACATTATAAAAGTTGCTGATTATATTATTGATCTAGGAATTGAAGGTGGAGGAAAAGGTGGTCAAATTATTACGAAAGGAACGCCAGAAGAAATTATTAAGCAAAAAAATAGTATCTCACACACGGCAAACTATTTGAAACAAGAAATGATGTTGATTTTAAATCACAAAAATTAAATAAAACTTATTAATTCTTCTCTAAAAAGAACTAAATTTGCACATTAAAAATTAAAATTATTAACATAAATAAAATTAAAATGGCAGTAGAATTCACAGATTCAAACTTTGAAGAATTAGCACTAAAATCAACAAAACCTGTTATTGTAGATTTTTGGGCTGAGTGGTGCGGCCCTTGTCGTATGGTTGGTCCACTTATCGATGAACTGGCTACAGAATATGAAGGCAAAGCCATTATTGGAAAAGTTGATGTTGATGCAAATTCGGGGATTTCTTCTCAATTTAATGTCCGAAGTATCCCAACAATTTTATTTATAAAAAATGGCGAAGTAGTCGATAAATCTGTTGGGGCAGTTCCAAAAGCTGCATTGGTAGAAAAATTAGAAGCTTTACTCTAAAATAATATCTTCATACTAATAAATTACTCGCTTTCACCCAAAAATAAATGAGGGATTTTTTAAGAAGACTAAAGTATTATGGTCTTGGATTTACGGTAGGACTGATTTTCGTTGTATTTTTTATGCGTAATAGATCCTGCTCTTGGTCTCCTGAAAACAGAGTTAAAACTGCAATTTTTGAAAGAATCCTTGTTTTATCAGAAGAAAATCAAAAAAAAAGAAGTGCATTAAAGTTATCTGAGAAAGAATTAATTGGAGCTATCCAAAATGGTGATATTGATTTTGGTAAGAGTAAAAAAGACAATTCCTTTAAAGCTTATTATTTCACATGTGAAACAAAAAAAGGAACTAAATTTTCGTGTAAAGTTAGCATGCCCAAAGAGAGCTATATTTCTGAAATAATGTTTACAAGTCAAAATACCAAAAAACTAAAGTCCACAAAGACTGGAGCTGGAAAATTCATTTTCTTCCCTAAATCGAAGGATTTTATTTATGTTGACACGACAAATCTTTTACTATGTCAACAAGAAAAACTTAACTTAATGAATGTAAATAAGTTGTTTGAAAGGATTAAAAAAACAGGAAGTATCGATTTTGAGAAATCAAGATTGAATAGAAGTCCAAAACCCGAACACTGGATTAGTTTTAGAGGAAATAACAATGAACTTATTTCTACACAAAGCATTTGGTACAAAGAAAAAATCAAAATTATCTCATTTGAATTTCCCGATTCAAATTCTTGTAAATAAGCTTTTACAAAAGTTGCTTGTTAATAAGTTGGATAACAAGATGACACAAATAACATTCCTTTTCTTAATTTTACTTTATGGAATTTTCAGCAGAACAAATAGCTGCAATTTTAAATGGAGAAATTAGCGGTAATTCCTCGGTAGTTGTTACTGAATTAGCAAAAATTGAAGAAGGCAAAGAAGGTTCTCTCTCCTTTTTATCAAATCCTAAATACGAAGAATACATTTATACAACTAAATCGAGTATTTGTATTGTAAACAACACTTTTAATCCAACAAGGCCATTACCAACATCGCTTACTCTAATCAAAGTTGAGAACGCCTATACTTGCTTTGCAAAGCTCTTACAATTATATGAAAATTTAAACAAACCAAAA
>SYKJ01000196.1 GCA_005798205.1 Bacteroidota bacterium
ATCATTGATAAAATAGCAAAAATTTTGAGGAAAGATCGTTTAAACAAAGGAGCTTTAAGCATTGAATCAGAAGAAATGCGTTTTAAATTAGATGAAAAAGGAAATCCAGCTGAAGTACTTATTAAAACATCAAAAGATGCTCATAAATTAATAGAAGAATTTATGCTTTTGGCAAATCGTTACGTTGCTACCTATCTTTCAAAACCTAAAAAAGGGAGTGATTTATTCCCAATGATTTACCGTATTCATGATACTCCAGATCCTTCAAAAATTCAATTATTTTCAATTTTTATTGAGAAATTTGGGTATAAATTGGATTTACAAAACCCAACTAATATTGCACAAAATCTAAATGCTTTGTTTGAGGATATTCGATTTAAAAATGAATATTCACTAATTCAATCAATGGCCATTCGCTCCATGGCAAAAGCCGCCTATGACACGACAAATATTGGGCATTATGGTTTGGCTTTTCATTATTATTCTCATTTTACATCGCCAATACGGCGTTATGCAGATTTAATAGTGCATCGCATTCTTCAGGAAAGTTTAAGTACACAGAAACACCGTTACGGAAGTGATTTAAGTGAAATTTGCAAGCACATATCTAAAAATGAGCGCAAAGCAGCCGAGGCTGAAAGAGAATCAACAAAATATTTCCAAACCTTATTTGTTTTAGACCATATTGGAGAAATTTTTTCTGGTACAATCTCTGGAATTGCAGAGCATGGAATGTATGTGCGCATGGATGAAAATCACTGTGAGGGAATGGTAGCAATGCTAGATATCCCTGGAGATCGCTTTTATTTTGATGCTGAAAAGTTTAGAATTATTGGCGCAAAAACGAAAGTAGAATATAATTTTGGAGATAAAGTAACCGTTCAAGTTCAACAAGTAAATCCTCGGAAGCGGCAGATTGACTTAGAGCTGGTTGTTGAGAAATAAATAAGAAAATTCTAACTTTAAAATAATTTCTAACTTTAACCATGTCAAAATTTGTTTTGGTTACAGGAGGTGCGGGCTACATTGGCTCTCATACTATTGTGTCTCTTTTTGAAAGCGGCTACACTCCAATTATCTTAGATGATTTCAGAAATGCAAATCGCATTGTAATAAGTGGCTTAACAAAAATCATTGGATTTACTCCTGAGATAATTGAAATCGATGTCTGTGATGAAAAAGCGCTTCATTCTGTTTTTCAAAAATATTCTTTTGAGGGCATTATTCATTTTGCAGCCTATAAGGCTGTTGGAGAATCCGTTGCAGACCCTTTAAAATACTACCGGAATAATCTTTTAGGATTAATGAATATTCTGGATAAAATGCTTGAATTTAAAGTTAAAAATCTTGTATTTTCCTCTTCTTGCACTGTTTATGGTGAACCCGAAAATGTGAAAGAAGTAAAAGAAAATAGTGTGAAGAATTTACCAACTTCTCCTTACGGATATACTAAATGGATTAGCGAACAAATCATTGAAGATACGTTTAAAGCCCACCCAGATTTACACTTAATCAATTTACGTTATTTCAATCCTGTTGGTGCTCATAAAAGCTCATATATCGGAGAATTTCCAATTGGTCGGCCATCAAACTTATTCCCCTTTATTACTCAAACAGCCATTGGAAAACAAGATCTTCTAACGGTCTTTGGAAATGATTATCCAACACATGATGGCACTTGTATCAGAGATTATATTCACGTTATGGATTTAGCTGAAGCACATGTTAAAGCCTTATCCTACATTGAAAGAATAGAAAATGGTTGCTTAGAAGCAATTAATATTGGGACAGGGAAAGGAACAAGCGTATTGGAAATAATTTCTTGTTTTGAAAAAGAAACCGGATGTAAATTAAATTGGGAGGTTGGACCCAGAAGAGAAGGTGATGTCATAGAAATTTATGCTAACAGCGAGAAATCATTTCATTTGTTAGGTTGGAAATCAAAACTATCTATAAAAGATGCTGTTATTGACGCATGGAATTGGGAACAATTCCTTTCTGAAAATTAAGTTAATTTTGGGCTCATGATGATCGATACCCACGCACATCTTTACGCTGAAGAATTTGATATTGATCAAAACGATGTTTTTAATAGGGCTAGAAATGCTGGTGTGTCTTGTTTTTTACTACCAAATATTGATAGTAAGAGCATTCCCTTAATGGAAAAACTCCTCCTCAAACAGAAAAATACAATCCCGATGATGGGCTTACATCCTGCTTATGTGAAAGAGGATTGGGAAATGGAATTGGCGCACATTGAAAAGCATTTGTTTGATAACCCAAAAAAATATTGTGCTGTTGGTGAAATAGGTATGGACTTATTTTGGGATAAAACATTTGTAGAAGAACAAAAAGTAGTTTTCCAACGACAAATTTCTTGGGCAAAACAATTAAACTTGCCTATCGCTATTCATGCTCGCGATGCTTTCGATGAAATTTTTGAAATTATTGATGCGGAAAACTCAGCATCATTAAAAGGTGTTTTTCACTGCTTCACAGGTACTTTAGAGCAGGCAAACAAAATTTTAAATTACGAAGGTTTCAAATTGGGGATTGGTGGTGTTGTTACTTATAAGAATTCTGGTCTAACTGAAGTAGTAAAAAAAATAGATTTGAAACACCTTGTTTTAGAAACAGATGCCCCCTATCTTTCTCCTGTTCCTTTTAGAGGAAAGCGAAACGAAAGTGCTTATTTGACTCATATTATCGAAAAACTATCCGATATTTATGCGATTCCAACTAAAATTATCTCCGAAACAACAACAAATAATGCAATTGATTTATTTCAATTAGAAAAATTTAAACCAAACTAGCTATGCGCACTATTTTATTAATTTATACCGGTGGGACAATTGGAATGATAAAAGACCCAAAAAGTGGCGAATTACGAAGTTTTAATTTTGAATATGTTTATGAGCAAATCCCAGAATTAACGCGCTTGAATGTAAACTTGAAAAGCATAAGTTTTCCTACTCCAATTGATTCGTCAGAGGTGACACTTGAGCACTGGAAAATATTAGCAGAATTATTAGCAGAAAATTACGATCAATACGATGGTTTTGTTGTTTTACATGGTTCCGACACAATGGCATTTACTGCTTCAGCTCTAAGCTTCATGCTCCAAGGGTTGAAAAAGCCAATTATTTTAACCGGTTCACAATTACCCATTGGAACGATTCGAACAGATGGAAAAGAAAATTTAATAACAGCGATTGAAATTGCGGCTGCCCTTGATGAAAAAACTGGGGAGGCTATAGTGCAAGAAGTGGCTGTATATTTTGAATATTCGCTCTACAGAGGAAATCGCTGCTCAAAAGTATCTGCTAATCAATTTGAGGCTTTTCAATCGCCAAATTATCCAAATTTAGCTCTTGCAGGAGTAGCAATTGAATATTCTAACAATTACTTATTTAGGACAAAGAAAAAAGAGTTAATCCTTCATAGTTCTTTCTCAAATCAAATTACATTGATAAAATTATTCCCCGGAATTCAATTTAAATCATATGAGAGATTATTTGATATTGCTATTTCCAAGGCTGTCGTTATCGAAACTTATGGAACTGGAAATGCTCCTAGTGATCCAATTTTTCAAGCTGCTGTGTCTGAGTATATCGCTTCCGGGGGTTTAGTATTAAATGTAACACAATGTAGTTCTGGTTCAGTAAGACATGGAGCATACCAAACGAGTGCTTTCTTCCAAAAAATAGGAGTGCTGAGCGCTCACGACCTAACCACTGAGGCGGCAATTACAAAGCTCCAATATTTGTTTAGTTTAGACATAAAATTAGAGGATATCAAACTGCAATTATGTAATTCTCTTGTAGGTGAAATGGTAGATTAGGCAATTTCACTGATTCCACCATCTTCAACTTTAATTGTTCTTGCAGGAAATTTTTGAACCATCTGCATATCGTGCGTTGCCATTAGTATTGCAGTTTTTTCTTCTTTTGCAATTGCAATTAATAAATTCATGATTTCTTCTGAGGTTTCAGGATCTAAATTTCCTGTAGGTTCATCAGCTAAGATTAATTTGGGGGAATTTAGTAGTGCACGAGCTATTGACACTCGCTGTTGTTCTCCGCCAGATAGCGTATTTGGGAAATCATTTGCTTTTTGTTCAATTCCAACCAGTTGCAAACAACTTAAAGCGCGTTTATGGATTAACTCTTTTTCTTTCCATCCTGTAGCG
>SYKJ01000197.1 GCA_005798205.1 Bacteroidota bacterium
GATTTTAATTTCATCTATGAAAGTCCATGGTTGTGAACCTTCTCCGGGCATTCCATTTGGTATTTTACTTAAGGCGTAAATTTTTATTTTTATCTTCTGTACTTTTCTAGAAATGGGAATTAGAATTTTTTCCTCTCCTTTTGATTTTGAAGTACTAAAAAAAGATTTTTTCCTATAAGTCGATTCCACTTTAACCTCTATTGGCAGATGAATCCATGAATTTTCATCTTTTAGGAAAGAAAGTTCGATGGTCTTTACTTTTTGTTTTTCCAAAAGATCCATTTCGATTTCAATATAGGCAGTATCAAAACCGATCCATTCGTGCCCTTTCCATGGCCTTGAACCATATTGACCGTCAACGAGGGTTAAATCTCCACTGTTATAACTTGGACTTGCTTTGGTTATAAACTTTAGTGGAACTCCAAGTGAAGGTGAATTATGTAATGTAAATTGTGTGCTAAGTCCTGTAGTTTTTGATGTTGCAATTACGCTATTTTCAATGTTTAAGTTCTTAGTTCTCTCAAAATTTATACTTTGTTTTGTATTCAGAATATATTCCTCTTTCTTCTCGTTGATTTTAGATTCAATTAAAAATTGTTCCGTTTCGTTTTTTGATTCTATTAAAAATTGCAACCCTTTGGTTGAACGAATAAATTTTAAAACTGGCAGCAAAGAGGTTTTGGAAAAATTAATCCTTTGATTTTCAAGTAGTGAAAAATGTTTGCTTTGAAGAATGGTATAAAATTCTTTTATATTTGGTTTCTCCTCACACCAAAGTGCTTGAGACAAAGCAATGGCTCGTGGATAAGCCATGTACATTAATTTATCAAAGTTTGGAATATATTCTGTCCATAGATTTGCTTGCCCTCCTAAAACATAAGCTGCATGCTCTGGTTTCATCCCTTTCGGCACTGGACTAAAATCGTACACTTTTTCCAAAGGAGTAAATCCACCAATTGCTAAGGGCTCGTTTTTCCCTTTTCCTTGGTAATGGTCAAAATAGCAGTGTGACCCTGGCGACATCACAACATAATGTTCTTGTTTAGCTGCCTCTAATCCACCATCAAAACCTCGCCAAGACATAACTGCAGCATTTTTTGATAGACCGCCCTCCAGAATTTCATCCCATCCAATTATTTTTTTTCCTTTTTGAGTTAAGAAATTATCCATTCGTTGAATGAAATAACTTTGCAATTCGTGTTCGTCTTTTAATTTATTTTCTTGAATTATTTTTTGGCATCTTTGGCATTCTTTCCACCTTGTTTTTGGGGCTTCGTCACCACCAATATGAATATAATCTCCTGGGAATAGTGGAATTATCTCATCTAAAATTGTTTGTAGAAAAAGAATACTTTCCTCTTTCGCACAAAAAATATCATCAAAAATCCCCCAAAGCCCAGGAACTCCTTGTTGTTTGCCATTACATGAGAATTCTGGGTAGGCGCTAAGAGCAGCACGACTATGCCCTGGCATTTCTATTTCAGGAACAATTGTTATGTATTTTTCTCCGGCATATTTTACAATTTCTTTAATTTGCTCCTGCGTATAAAATCCACCATAGCGTTCCTTTTTATAGCTTCTCGGCGAACTTGTGTAGTGATTTTCAACAGTGCTGTCGCGCCAAGCTCCAATTTCTGTAAGTTTAGGGTATTTTTTTATTTCTATTCTCCAACCTTGGTCATCTGTGAGATGCCAATGAAAGGTATTGAATTTATAAATCGCCATTAAATCAATAAATTTCTTTATCTCTTCAACAGAAAAGAAATGCCGAGAAACATCTAAATGCAAGCCTCTCCATTGGTATTTTGGATGGTCACTCACAAAAGATTTTTGAACAGAGTAGGAATCGTTTTCTCTTTCAATCATTTGCATTAAAGACTGTAAGGCATAAAAACACGATTGTTCACTCGAATAGGCAATCCGAATATCTTCATTAATTGATATTGTATATGAATCATGAATTACATTTTTTAGTTTACTGAATTTGATAAAAGAATTCGTTTGATTTTCGAATGTGAGTTTGTGAAATGTATTTCCAAGAATTTTTAATTGTTCGATTAAATTTGTGGGAATTTGAGAAAAATCAACTGAAATAGAGTTGTTAAAATAGAGTTTTTCAGCTTTTTCTATACAAACCGTTGGACTTGGTAGAATTCTGCTGTTGTTTTGTGCCTTGTAATTTGTCCTGACAAAAAATAATCCAATAATAAAAAAAAGACAGCTGATTTTCATTTTTTTTCTCTAATTCAGAATTACTTGTGTGCTAATACAAGAAATGAGTTACATATTTCTTCGGTATTGCCCTCCGACTGAAAATAGGGCATTTGTTATTTGTCCTAAAGAGGAATATTTACATGTCTCCATTAATTCCTCAAACATATTTCTATTATTTATTGCCGCTTCTTGAACATCTCTAATGCCTTTTTTTGATAGTTCACTATTTTTTTCTTGCAGTTTCTTAAGCATTTCAATTTGATATGCTTTTTCTTCCGAAGTTGCACGAATTACTTCTTTTGGAAGAATTGTTGGTGAACCTTTTGAGCTAAGGAAAGTATTTACGCCAATTATCTCAAATTCGCCAGTATGTTTTAAGGTTTCGTAGTACAGAGATTCCTCTTGAATTTTAGAGCGTTGGTACATTGTTTCCATTGCACCTAAAACACCTCCTCGTTCAGTAATTCTGTCAAATTCCAATAATACAGCTTCTTCCACTAAATCAGTAAGGTCTTCAATTATAAAAGAGCCTTGAAGTGGATTTTCATTTTTTGCTAGTCCTAATTCCTTGTTTATAATGAGTTGTATCGCCATTGCCCTTCTTACAGATTCCTCGGTTGGCGTTGTAATTGCCTCATCGTAAGCATTTGTGTGCAGTGAGTTGCAATTGTCGTAGATTGCGTAAAGAGCTTGTAAAGTTGTCCGAATGTCGTTAAAATCTATTTCCTGAGCATGCAGTGACCTTCCAGAAGTTTGTATGTGGTATTTTAACATTTGGGCGCGTGCGTTAGCGCCGTATTTTTTTGCTAAAGCTTTGGCCCAAATCCTTCTTGCAACTCTTCCTATAACGGCATATTCTGGATCAATTCCATTTGAAAAGAAAAAGGATAAGTTGGGACCAAAATCATTGATATCCATGCCACGACTCAAATAATACTCTACATAGGTGAAACCGTTGGATAAGGTAAACGCTAATTGCGTTATGGGATTTGCTCCAGCTTCTGCAATGTGATATCCTGATATGGAAACAGAGTAAAAATTTCGAATACCATTAGCGATAAAGTATTCTTGAACATCTCCCATTAATCTAAGGGCAAATTCTGTAGAGAAAATACAGGTATTTTGCGCTTGATCTTCTTTGAGAATATCTGCTTGAACTGTACCTCGAACTAATTTTAGTGTTTCAGTCTTTATTTTAGAATATATTTCTGGAGCCAAAACTTGATCTCCTGTTACACCCAATAGCATCAATCCTAAACCATTGTTTCCCTCGGGAAGTTCTCCTTGGTATTTTGGTTGTTCAGAATTTGTTTTTTTGAAAATGGCTTTGATTTTATTTTTAATATCATTTTCTAGCCCATTTTCTATGATGTATTTTTCGCAATTTTGATCTATTGCAGCGTTCATGAAAAATCCTAAAAGCATTGGAGCTGGACCGTTAATTGTCATTGAAACAGATGTAGAAGGATTGCTCAGGTCAAAACCAGAGTATAATTTTTTTGCGTCGTCGAGACAGCAAATTGAAACTCCAGCATTCCCTATTTTTCCATAAATATCAGGTCTTAAATCGGGATCATTTCCATAAAGCGTAACTGAATCAAAAGCTGTAGAAAGTCTTTTTGCTGGCAAGCCAAGACTAACATAATGAAAACGCTTGTTTGTTCGTTCCGGTCCACCTTCCCCTGCAAACATTCTAGTAGGATCTTCACCCTCTCTTTTAAAAGGAAACAAGCCAGCGGTATATGGAAATTCTCCAGGGTAATTTTCCTGTAGCACCCATTTTAAGATATCTCCCCAGCTACTGTATTTTGGTGAGGAAACTTTTGGGATTTGAGAATTTGAAAGTGACTTTGAGTGAGTTTGAATCTTCACAACTTTCTCTCGAACTTTGAATTCAAAAGTTAGATTTTTAAATCTTTGTTTTCGCTCACTCCAATTTTCAATGATAGCCCAATTTTTCGGATCAAAGTTTAACTTTTCTGTTTCGAATGTTTCTTGCAAGCTTTTTACTAATCGATCTTTATCATCGTATTTTGAATTTTTTAGTGTTTCAATTGCACTATTTAATCCATATAGCTTTTCAGCTACTGAAACTTGTTTTTCAACCCATTTATCATAACTGCGGTTACTTTCTGAAATTTCCGATAAATATCGAGTTCGATCAGGTGGAATAACAAAAATCTTTTCAGACATTTCCTGTGTGATTTCAAATGTTGACTTTAAATTTATCCCTGTTTTTTCAACCACTTTATCCATGATTACTTTGTACAAAGAATTCATTCCAGGATCGTTAAATTGAGAGGCAATAGTGCCATGGACAGGCATTTCATCAACAGAGATTTCCCATAAATTGTGATTTCGCTGGTATTGTTTTCGAACATCTCGCAATGCATCAAGTGCACCACGTTTATCAAATTTGTTGAGTGCGATTACATCTGCAAAATCTAGCATATCAATTTTTTCTAGCTGCGTTGCTGCTCCATATTCTGGAGTCATTACATACAAGGAAACATCAGAATGATCTAAAATTTCAGTATCAGATTGGCCAATTCCTGAAGTTTCAAGAATTATAAGATCGTAGTTGGCAACTTTGAGAATACTAATAGCTTCAGCAACATGTTTTGATAGAGCGAGATTTGACTGCCGTGTAGCCAAGGAACGCATGTAAACACGCTTATTTTTGATGGAGTTCATCCTGATTCTATCTCCCAATAATGCTCCGCCGGTTTTTCGTTTGGAGGGATCTACAGATACTACTGCAATTTCTTTATCGCTAAAATCAACAAGAAAACGCCGAACCAACTCATCTACAAGCGACGATTTTCCCGAGCCTCCAGTTCCTGTTATTCCCAATACTGGTATGGATTTTGTTTCGGCAATTTTTCTTATATCGTCTAATATTTTTTTATTTTCATTTGGGAAATTCTCTGCTGCAGAAATAATACGTGCAATTGAAGGTATATTTTTAGTAGCAATTCTCTCATGTTCATCAGAAATTACTGAGCCCACAGGGAAATCACATTTTTGAACGAGGTCATTAATCATTCCTTGTAAACCCATTGATCTCCCGTCATCTGGATGGTAAATTCGGGTGATGCCGTAATCTTGCAGTTCTTTGATTTCTGAGGGGAGAATTGTTCCACCGCCACCACCAAAAATTTTAATTTGTGGAGCTCCTTTTTCTTTTAATAAATCAAACATATATTTGAAATACTCGATATGTCCACCTTGGTAGGATGTCATGGCAATTGCTTGAGCATCTTCTTGGATGGCACAATCAACAACTTCTTCCACTGATCGATCGTGTCCAAGATGAATTACTTCACAGCCAGTCGCTTGAATAATACGACGCATTATGTTGATTGCAGCATCGTGACCATCAAAAAGAGATGCAGCAGTTACAATTCTAATTTTATTTATTGGGATATACGCTGCAACCTGTTCCATTTAATTTTTGCTCTTTTGAAATTCAAAATTACGAAAAAATGCACTACTCATTTATTATCATTACTTGAATCGTATTGAATTCTTCTTCTGAACTCAGTTTGTAGTTATTTGAAAAATTCAACATATCTTGGATTAGTATAATTTCAGGGTATTTACTTGCTTTAATATTGATCTTAAAAAATCCATCTCCAATAGATTGAAGTTCAATAAAAGTGCGCTCACTTGTTATTTTGTAATACGACTTATTGTTTTTTAATTTCCGAAATTGTGGAAAAGTATGCTCACTCATTTCATTTTACCGCCTTTTTTTAAAAAGCTTATAAATTCTTTGAATTGTTTTTTTGAACGAAGAACTTTAAAAAACTCAGTGAATAGCGTTTCTTTTTTTAAGTTATTTGTTTCAGGTTGCTTTTCTTCTTTTTCTGTAATTGTTAATGGTGGAGTAATTTCATCCTCTCGTTCCTTTGCAAGTAAATCTGCGGCATCAAAGTTTTGTTTCGCTTTTTGTTGGTAGCCCATTTTTTCTTGGAGTAATCCGATATTATTGTAGGAAACTGCATCTTCAGGATCCAATTCAATGGCTTTTTGGTAATCTAAAATAGCAGCACTTGTATCCCCAAAAAAATCTTTAGCATAAGCTCTAGAGGCATAGCGATAACCGTATGTGCTTTCGAGAAAAACTGCTTCATCAAAATCTTTTAATGCCTCCTCTTTTTTCTTGAGATGAATGAAATTTACCCCTCGATCACCAAACAAATTTGCTTCTTTAGGAAAAAGATAGATTAAATTGTCGAAAATTTTTTGTGCTTCATGAAATTCTTTTGCCAGCATAAGATTGTATGCTTTTTCATGCTCCTCATTAATAAATTTATGCATAAAATTTTGTATTATTTGCAAAGATAAGGAGACTTCTTCAATAGGCTTTGTAATTTTGCATTTATTGATTATGAAAGAACAAGATTTTTCTTCCCTCGAAGCAGCAAAATTAGCTATCGTAAATACCAAAAAGGTTTTTCGGAAATTGAAGCAAGCAAAACCGAAAGATTTAGATCAGAAATTTCATAAAGGACACGAAGCTGAATTTAAAAAAATGGATTGTCTCTCTTGTGCGAATTGTTGTAAAACAACTAGCCCAATTTTTAGAGATGCCGATATTCGACGTATTTCAAAACATCTTCGGGTTAAAGAAGGGTATTTTATCTCCAGCTATTTAAGATTAGATGAAGAGCAGGATTATGTCTTGAAAAGTTCACCATGTTCATTTTTGGAAAATGACAATAGTTGCTCTATTTATGATGTCCGCCCCTTAGCTTGTCGTGAATATCCACATACGGACAGAAAAAATATGTTTCAAATATTAGAAATTACTGCAGAGAACTCGTTGATATGTCCTGCAGTTGCAAGAATAGTAAAAGAAATTATTAGCTAAAAATTTAAGAATTTTTATCTTTAGAAGACATCATTGCTTGAATTTGCTTCATCGTATTTTGCATACCATCTGGGCTTCCATCAAGGAAGATTGTATTTCCTTTACCATATTCAGCAAAATTCTTGATTGCCTCTGTCCACATTGAGAAGAGAATAACATTTGTATCTAAATTCGCTTGTTTCATTTCCTCTGCTGCTTCGCTCATTCCTTTGGCAACTTCTTGTCGGAATAATGCTACACCTTGTCCGCGAAGCATTGCGGCTTCTTTCTCTGCTAATGCAGCAATTTTTATCGCGTTTCCATCTGCCTCAGCTGCTTTTGTTTTTGTGATTAAAAGAGCCTGACCTTCATTTTCAGCAGCAGCCTTTAAATTGTTAGATGCAACAACTCTGCTCATGCTTTCAATAATAGCTTGATCAAAGGTAATATCATTGATTTGTAAATCGATAAGATGATAACCCCATGTTTCAAGTGTATTGTCAATTTGATTTTTTACACTTTCTACTAATTCATGACGACGACCAAGAATTTCTGATTGCTTTTGGCTAGCTACATAAGCGCGAATAGACCCTTCAATTGTTCTGATTAAGGCTTGCATTAGATCTTTGTTGCTAATGAACTTAAAGGCAACTTTTTTAATTGTTTCTTCTTCAGAGTCGACAACGCTATACAGTAGCATGCTCTTGAAGTAAACATTCGCTTGGTCTATCGTTACTGCTTGAAATTCCATTTCAATACTTTGATTTTGAATGGAAACTCTACGGTAAATTTGCTCGATCACAGGAATTTTTAATCTTAAACCCGGTAACATAATTCGTTGGTATTTTCCAAACATGGTAACAACCGCAATTGTACCTTGAGATACAGTTAGTAAGCAACTAAATAAAATAGCAGCAATAATTCCAATAGTGATATAAATTTCAGTACTCATAAGATTTTTCTTTAAAATTAAGTAATTATTTGTGTTCCCAAATTTATTCTGCTTTTATTTTTTAATGTTTTAACTTTGACCTATGAAATTCAACGATTATCCAATTTCACAATCAATCAAAGCGCAACTTGAGGTGATGGGTTTTAAGCGACC
>SYKJ01000020.1 GCA_005798205.1 Bacteroidota bacterium
CCCAAACGCCATTTTTATTTTCACTGTAATAAATATCATAACCGCCCATTCCAGGTAGCCCGTCGGAACTGAAAAATAAAAACCGGCCATTCGGAGTGATAAAGGGTGTGGTTTCTCGCCCACTTGTATTTATCGTTTTTAATTTAGTTTCATTTTTTATCCAAGCACCATTCTTTTTTTCGATACAATAAATATCGGTGAGTGATTGATCCGCATTTCGATCACTCACAAAATACAAAAATTGAGAGAAGTTAGCATCATTAAAAATAGTATCGCTAATTACAGCTGATCCCTCAAAATAAGAGGTATTTATATTTTTGTTATTAATAATAGTAGTGCTCTCAAAGAGCAATTCTTCCTCAGTTGTAATTTCAAAAATATCGGAACTTTTCGTAGTTTTTTCTTTTGAAGATGATGTGTTTACAGTTCCTAAAGCATACGTCCCGTTTTTTGAAATGTAATTAAGTGCATCAAAACCTTCTGTATTTGTTCCCTCGACTGATTGAGTAGATTTATTCCAATCTTTTTCTTCATTGTTCCATTCAAAGTGATAAATATCCTCAAAAAACTTTTGATCTTCTGGATTCTGATTGTCACCAGTTGTTTCCACTCTTCTGCTCGTAAAAAAGAGATGCGAACCACCTCCAGTTAATATAGGACCATATTCATCTTCATTTGTATTTATCTTATTAGAAAAAAGCACTCTTTTATTCACTATCCCTTTTGATTTTTCGTTTTTAGAAAAATTACATTGTGCAATTAAAATTGGGATTTCATATTCTTTTGCTAGATTTTCTCCCAGTGATTTTCGAGTAACATCGTAGTAACTCAGAGCAGCGTCAATTTCACCTAAATTGTGTTTAATTTTCCCAAGTAAAAAATTCAGATCAGCATCATTTTTTTTATCTGAAAGTTTAAGTGCCATTTCGGCATTTTCCGAAGCTGAGAAAAAGTTATAAAACTCAAATTCAGTATTTGCCACCCAATAATAAGCTTCCCAAGAAGATGGATTTTTCACTATTGCGGATCTAAATTCCATATAGGCATCTTTGATTCTTCCTGTTTCAAAAAGTGATTTTCCTTGATTTATTGATTGATTTGCTTGACTTTTATCTTTTAAACTTATTTTATCATCTTGACTTATTGAGAAGAATGACAGAAAAAAAATGTTGAAGAGAACCAAAATTTTTATTTTCATAATGAAATTTGTTTTAAAGAGAACAAAGTAAGGATTTTTTCATCAAGTTTTACCTTGTTTTTTATTTTTAGATAAGAATGGCTATAAATATGTCTAATTTTATTATGTTTAGTTTACTGCTTTTTTATGAAAATGAATTATAATTTTTCTCTAATACTATTTTTCGCATTATTAGTTAGGGGGTTTTCTTTAGCGCAAGAGCTTGTAACTATTGATTATTCAAAGTGGACAATTTTGACTCCTGGAATAGATTATATAGAACAGTCTGCGCCCATACTCTCAAAAATTGGAGACTCAAAACTTTCTATTTTACGAATAGACCCATTACAATTTCAATTTGAAATCCATGCTGCTACAAACTACGATAGTATTTCTCGTGATGTATACAAATGGGCAGACTCTTTTAAATTAAATATTGTATTTAATGCTAGCATGTACGATTTGCGTAAGCCATTAGTGAGCAGGGGCTATTTAAAAGTTGGAGATCAATCTAATAATTCACAACTACTTCCTGGGTGGAATTCAATGATTGCTGTCAAAAACAGTCAAAACACGAAACAAGAAATAGCCATTCTAGATTTAACCTGTAATAAATGGGAATCAGAGAAGGATAATTATTTTTCCTTTGCACAAGGAATAAGAATGTTGGATTGCAATGGCAACCCTATGAATTGGGGGAAAGTTCAATCTTGTTCCATGCTTGTTGCTGCGGAAGACCCCAGCGGAAGATTATACCTAATTTTTTGTCGTTCGCCATACACTCAAAACGAGATGATTCAATTCATGAGACAAATGCCGTATAAATTGAGAAATGGAATTTATTTAGAGGGTGGTCCAGAAACGAGTCTTTTAATAGATATCAATGAACATTGTATTGAAAAAATTGGAAGTTGGGTCTCAAAAGTATGGGAAAAAGACTCAAATAAATTTTTTTGGCCTTTACCAAATGTCATTGGAGTTAAATTCCGTTAGTCATTTCATTGTATTCTAAAATAGTTACTCCTTTTTTAGGGGTACAAAAGTTCATATGCATGCTTTCGGCTACTTTTTGTGCTCTTATGCTGTGGTATTTTCTAGTAGACTTTGTCAAAAATAAATCAAAAAAAGGCATTATTTTTTGAGCTAAAAACTCAAATGGCCGCATTTCGAATCGTTTGCCGATTAACAAGGCTGGTTGGTAAATAAAAGTGCTCTCAAAACCAAATTTTAATACGTCTTTTTCGATTTCACCTTTTAATTGATTGTAGAATATTTTTGATGAAATATCAGCTCCAATTGCACTTACCAAATGAATTTGAGGAACTTTATTATTACTTGCCATCTTTGCTGATGATAGCACAATTCCAGAGTCAATTGCTTTATATGCATCTAAATTTGGCGTTTTCTTTCGGGTGGTCCCAATACAACAAAATAAGGAATCGCCTTTAAATTCCGAATCAAATTCCTCAAGTTTTTCGAAATCTACACAAATCACATGCAACTTATCATTTTTTATTTTCAGCGGTTTTCTAACAAAAGCTTTCACTGTCCCTATTTCATCATCTTTGAGCAAGAGATTTAATAATTCACCTCCGATTAATCCCGAGGCGCCAATCAGCAACACAGTTTTTCGCATAGACAAATTTAGATTTATTTATTTATTTTTGTTTATTGATTTTAATCTATGCTCAAAATTCAAATTAGCATTTTATTTTTTTTAGTTACTCGGTTTAGTCTAACTCAGTCGCTATATTTTCCACCAATTGTTGGAAATACATGGGACACCACAGCTCCCGCCACTTTAAATTGGTGTCAACCAAAAATCGATAGTTTGTATGCTTTTTTGGATACGAACAATACAAAGGCTTTTATACTTTTAAAAGACGGAAAAATTGTTCTTGAAAACTATTTTGGTGCGCATACACAAAATTCAAATTGGTATTGGGCATCTGCAGGAAAAACACTTACTGCTTTTATGGTTGGAATTGCGCAACAGGAAAATCACCTCTCTATTTCGGATACTACTTCAGATTATTTAGGTGTTGGATGGACAAATTGCTCGCCAGAACAGGAAGAGAAAATCACAATTCGCAATCAACTTACGATGACATCAGGCTTGGATGACCTATCTGGAAATCCAGATTGTACTTTAAATTCGTGCTTGGAATACCTTGCAGATGCTGGATCACGTTGGGCGTACCACAATGCTCCTTATACTTTATTGGATAGCGTAATTTCTCAAGCAACTGGAGTAAGTTTAAATTCATATTTCACCCAAAAGGTTAAAAATCCAATAGGAATGAATGGGTTTTATTTTTATCAAGATTACTACAATGTGTTTTTCAGTACAGCAAGAAGTATGGCAAGATTTGGCTTGTTGCTTTTAAATGAGGGCAATTGGAATGGAAATCAAATTATGACAGATCAAAACTATTTTTCTGAGATGACAAGTGCATCACAAACACTCAATCCTGCTTATGGTTACTTAACCTGGCTAAACAATTCCGATCAACTTATGGTTCCAGGATCTCAAATTGTCTTTAATTACAGAATTTCTCCTTCTGCCCCTATTGATATGTATGCCGCAATGGGAAAAAACGGGCAATTTATCAATGTTGTACCAAGTGAAAATTTAGTGTGGGTAAGAATGGGAGATGCGCCCGTAAATGACCTAGTTCCTTTTATATTAAACAACGAGATTTGGCAACATCTTAATCAACTTGAATGTCAAAGTGGAGGTGTTTTTGAAAATGCTTCTTCATCTTTGGTTTCACTTTATCCTAATCCAAGTTCAGATTTTTTAGAAATAGCAGTTGCATTTCCCATGTCATCTTTCATTCTAACCGATACTCAGGGAAAGATTTTACAACAAGAAAGCTTAGATGGTAAATATTCACAATTGGATATAAGATCTCTTTCCTCTGGGGCTTACTTTATAAAGATTTCGCTATCGAATGGAGCAGTTGTTACACAACGATTTATTAAAAAATAAAAAAGGGCACAAGTGCCCTTTTCAACAAAATCAAAGCAAATATTAACTATTATTACGAACAACTATAAATGCATGAATAATTCCAGGTATAACAAACAATAATGACAACAAGATATTATATACTACAGTTTCGATATCCCAATTTGTAGCTAACCCAACAGCAACCCAAGGAATAAAAAAACAAAGAACATAAAGTACACCAACGGGAACATCGTCTTTCAATGCTTTCTTAATTTCTTTTCTTTTTTCTTTCATGTTCTTTTCTTCCTTATTTATTTTGTTTTTTGGGGATAGATTAGTGTAATTCAATTTATCGATTACTGAGAAAGAAGTATTAGAATTACTAGAAATCTCAGATTCTAAATCGCTTAAGTTTTTTGAGTTAGAAGCAAGATCACCGTTATGAATTTTATTATAATTAGTCACTTTTGAATTAGAGCTGATTTTTTTAGCATTTACGTCAACCTTCTTTTCTTTAACTAAATCGATGTTCTCTGCAATATTTTCATCTTGACTATTTGAATTTTTACTATTCCATTCTAAACCACTAGCTGGCCTATTTCTTTGCAGGCCCCCTTGCATTCCACAAGATGAAACAAATAGGAATAGAATCAAAACGGATAGAATTTTTTGCATTTTTTTCATTTTTTAAAAAGTTAATAATATTCAAATATAATTTTTTTTAAGTAACTATTTTAAAAAAAAATCATAAATTTTTTTTACCCAAATAAATAGCAAGACCGGTAAAACTATAATTACCAATTTATTAAATTGCCACGCTAAAAAAAAATCAAAATGAATGGCGTGTTGTATAGCGCGAGTAATTCCACATCCAAGACATTGTTTGTTTAGTAAGAGCATAGAAAGACATAGTGATTCGCCGTTATCAAAATAATTTTTTGGGAGAATAAGTAATATTAAAGGAATCGACATTATACTAAATATGTAAAAAAAATTAAATGAAAAGAATTTATTTTTTTTAAGTGAGTCGAAGTTGTTATCGGTTTTTTTCATAAGATTAGATTTAGTAAAAATCAGATATTCAAGGTTTTTTTGTTTTAATTTCAGGAAAAAGAGTTCGAATTCCTTTTTCACTAGCCTCACACACGCCTCTTTCAGTAATTAATCCAGTAATAAGTCGAGCGGGCGTTACATCAAACCCGTAGTTTTTTGCTTGGGTTGTTTCTGGGCAAATTAAAATTGCTTCTATTTTTCCTTCACTTGTTTTTCCTTGAATATAGCGGACTTCATTTTGGTCTCGTTCTTCAATTGGAATTTCTGTTAATCCATCTCGAATACTCATATCTAATGTTGTTGATGGTAGGGCGACATAAAAAGGAACATTATTATCTTTTGCAGCGAGCGCTTTTAAATAGGTTCCAATTTTATTTGCAACATCACCATTTCTAGTTGTGCGATCAGTACCAACAAGAACAATATCTACAAGTCCATGTTGCATGAGATGTCCTCCGGTGTTGTCTACAATCAAGCTATGCTCAACGCCATTTTTAGTTAATTCAAAAGCGGTTAGATTTGAACCTTGATTTCTTGGTCGTGTTTCATCCACCCAAACATGTATTTTTATCCCTCTTGCCTTCGCTTGATA
>SYKJ01000198.1 GCA_005798205.1 Bacteroidota bacterium
GAAGCAATGACAATTTTTGCCGTTTTTATGGCTGGTATATTCCCATTGATTCACATGGGACGTTTGTGGGTTGGTTATTGGGTATTACCCTTACCAAATCAATTTGGTTCTCTATGGGTAAATTTTAACTCTCCACTTTTATGGGATGTATTTGCCATTTCAACTTACTTATCAGTTTCAGTAGTTTTTTGGTACATTGGTCTAATTCCAGATTTTGCTACAATACGCGATAGAGCAAAAAAGCCACTCTCCAAAAAAATGTATTCTATTCTTTCTTTTGGTTGGTCTGGTCGTGCAAAAAATTGGAATCGTTTTGAAATGGTATCTCTAGTTTTAGCTGGACTTGCTACGCCTCTTGTATTTTCAGTTCACTCCATTGTATCTTTTGACTTTGCCACTTCCATTGTTCCTGGTTGGCACACAACTATTTTCCCTCCTTATTTTGTTGCAGGGGCAGTATTCTCTGGATTCGCTATGGTGCAAACTTTGCTACTAATAATGCGAAAGGCGATGAGTTTAGAGGCTTACATTCATACCAAGCATATTGAATACATGAATATTGTAATCATGGTTACCGGCTCGATTGTTGGAACTGCTTACATTACAGAACTCTTTATTTCATGGTATTCTGGTGTTGAATACGAGGCATATGCTTTTTTAAATCGCGCAACAGGACCTTATTGGTGGGCATATTGGTCTATGATGACTTGTAATGTTATTTCTCCACAATTGATGTGGTTCAGAAAATTGAGAAGAAGTTTATTGTTTACATTTTTCATCTCAATTATTGTAAATATTGGAATGTGGTTTGAGCGTTATGTAATCATTGTTACATCCTTACACAGAGATTATTTACCATCTGCTTGGAGTATGCATTATCCTTCTCACATTGATATCGGAGTTTATGTTGGAACAATTGGATTATTTTTTGTGTTTTTCTTGTTGTTTGCTCGTTTCTTTCCTGTTTTAGCTTTGAATGAAGTAAAAACGATTTTGAAAGGCTCGGGGCAATCTTATAAAGAATCACCAGATTATCATAAACACCATTAATAGTTGAAAAATGACAGATAAGGTAATTTATGTAATGTACGACGACGATCAAGTGCTGAAAGACGGTGCTAAGAAACTTGTTTCCAAGGGGATCAAAATTTCTGAGGTTTTTTCACCATTTGCAATCCATGGAATAGATCCAATTATCGGAGTTAAAAATACACGATTAGGAATAATGGCTTTTTTGTATGGACTAACAGGCCTTGCTTTAGCAACAATCGGAATGCGTTATTTCATGGTAACTGACTGGCCTATGAATGTAGGTGGCAAACCTAATTTTTCCTATTTGCAAAATATTCTTGCTTTTATTCCTATAACTTTTGAATTTACAGTATTGTGTGCTGCACACGGAATGGCAATAACGTATTTGCTTCTTAATAAAACTTTACCTGGCATGCCTGCTCAAAATCCAGATCCAAGAACTACAGATGATAAATTTGTAATTGAAATTCGTTTAAGTGAAAACACAATGAAAGAAGCTGATTTAGATGTTTTATTAAATGAAACGGGATACATAGAATTAGATAAAAAAAATATAGAATAAGGACTTTAAGTTCATATACAGATGAAAAAAATAAGAAATACAGCATTTTACCTTTTAACAATTGTGTCTTCGGTATTGCTTTTTGCAGCATGCACTTCTGATCCTGATAGTTCAGGTTTGGAATATATGCCGGATATGTACCGATCACCTTCTATTGAGGCATATGTTGACTATGGTGAAGTTCGTGGTCGAGAGAATAAAGATTTGAAAACAAAACTTTCTGCATTAACACCACCAAGAAATACAATTCCATTTTGTGGAACTGATTCTACAGAGGTGCGTTTGATGCTTCCAAACCTTCGGAAAGCAAATTTTGCATTTAGAGAATCACACGGTTTATTTGGAACAGATGTTAGTAGAAATGATGAGTATTTATTAGCAGCAAACGATGTTAATCCGTATAAAATAACAGCTGCAAATTCTGAAAGTATGCTAACTAAGGGAAAAGAACTTTTTACTGCAATGTGTCAACATTGTCATGGAGAAAAAGGAGATGGTAACGGACCGATGGTTACAAGTGGCGCTTATGTTGGCGTTCCCAATTATGCAACACTTACCGCTTTATCAGATGGCCAAATATATTATTCAATTTATTATGGTAAAAACATGATGGGAGCTCACAATTCACTGGTGACCAAAAAAGAAATTTGGACTTTAGTACATTATGTACGTCAGTTTCAAGATGCAAATTATGGTAAGTTTGATGCTAATGGACTTGCAATGACTTCTGCTGTTGCGGACACAACAATGAAATAAATTAAATAAGTAAAAGAATGGAATTTCAAATCAATAAAAAAGCTAAAAATCTAGTATTAGGACTCATTGCTACTGGACTATTATTAAGTTTTATTGGTGTTTTTATGGGAATTGGTGATGAACACTTTAAAACGCGCTTGTTGACCAATGGCTTAATTAACGGGTTTTTCTTTTTTGCTTTGGGCTTAGGGGCCTTGTTCTTTTTAGCATTGGCTTATGCAACAGAAACTGGATGGTATGCCTCTGTAAAACGCGTGATTGAAGCAGTAGCTGGTTTTCTTCCAACTGGTATGGCATTTTTTGCCTTTGTTTTATTGTTAATCACCTTTATGGATGGTGCACATATTTATATTTGGATGGACCCTGAAACTGTTGCAAATGATCAAATAATTCAAGGGAAATCTGCATATCTCAACAAACCATTTTTCTGGATTCGTACGCTAATTTATTTTGCAGTTTATTTTATTTTTCTAAATGGATTCAAAAAAAGATCATTGGAGGAAGATAGAATTGGTGGAACAGAACTGCATTTTATGAATTATAAAAAAGGAGCTACATTTTTAGTATTTTTTGCGGTTTTCAGTTCAACTTCAGCATGGGATTGGTTAATGTCGATTGATGTTCATTGGTTTTCAACTTTATTTGGATGGTATACTTTTGCTGGAATGTGGTGTTCGACAATGGTTGTTTTGGTGATGACTACGCTGTACCTTAAAAAACAAGGATATCTTCCAAAAGTAAATGATTCTCACATTCACGATTTAGGAAAATGGACTTTCGCTACTTCTTTTTTGTGGTCTTATCTCTGGTTTTCGCAGTTCATGTTGATCTGGTATGCAAATATTGGAGAGGAAGTTACCTACTATGTAATGCGAATTGAAAATTTTAAATTTATTTATTTTGCAATGTTCGTAATCAATTTTGCCTTTCCGATGTTAATACTAATGTCTAGGGATGCAAAAAGAAATTCAGGGATATTAACTTTTGTAGGATTGATAATACTCATGGGACATTGGTTGGATGTTTATATTATGGTTTCAGCTGGCTCGCTTGGTGCAAATGCTAAAATTGGTTACCTCGAAGTTGGAATGGCAGTCTTGTTGGCAGGTATTTTTATTTATGTTATTCTCTCTAATTTGACCAAAGCACCTTTGACACC
>SYKJ01000199.1 GCA_005798205.1 Bacteroidota bacterium
AGCATTTTTGTTGATGTTGATCATGCAACTCAGTTAGACAGGAGAATTTACAGAGATCAAGAAACACGAGGATATTCGCGAGAAGATATTCTTTATCAATGGGAAAATCATGTACTTCCTTGCTTTGCTAATTATATTGAGCCACATAAACATGCCTCTAACTTTATATTTCGCAATGATGCTAGGGCAGATGAGGATTTTCTTGTATTGAAGAATAAATTACTAGAAGTAAAAGACCTTTATTTTGATTTTTAAAAAGAAGCATTTTGAGGTGTTCGAGGAAATGGAATTACATCACGGATATTTGTCATGCCAGTCACAAACATAATCATTCGCTCAAAACCTAAGCCAAATCCTGCGTGTGGAGCAGTGCCAAATTTTCTAGTTTCCAAATACCACCCCAATTCGTCTGGTGGAATTCCGAATTCGATGCATTTCTGATGCAACATTTCGTAGCGCTCTTCGCGTTGCGAGCCTCCTACAATTTCTCCAATTCCAGGGAATAAAACATCCATTGCAGCTACTGTTTTTCCATCCTCATTCATGCGCATGTAGAACGCTTTTATTTTTGCAGGATAATCAGTCAAAATTACAGGGCAGCTAAATTCTTTTTCTACCAAATAGCGTTCGTGCTCACTTTGTAAATCAATTCCCCATTCAACAGGATACTGAAATTTCTTCTTCTTGTAATGATTTGAATTTATCAATACTTCTATTGCTTCGGTATACGTTAATCGTTTAAACGGATTCTTTATCACAAAATTCAATCGCTCAATTAATGTCAGTTCTGATCTTTCTTGCTGTGGCTTTTGCATTTGATCTTGAGCATCTCTTTCGCTTAAAAAAGTTAAATCTTCTTTGCAGTTTTCGATAACATAACTACAAATATATTTTAAGAACTCTTCCGTTAAATCCATATTATCTCTCAAATCATTGAAAGCAACTTCAGGTTCTATCATCCAAAATTCTGCTAAGTGTCTTGAAGTATTTGAATTTTCAGCACGAAAAGTTGGTCCAAAAGTATAAACTTGCCCCAAAGCTAAGGCGGCTAATTCAGCTTCTAATTGCCCTGAAACAGTTAAGTTTACAGGTTTTCCAAAAAAGTCTTCTTTGTAATTAATTGTACCATCGTCATTCAGTGGTGGATTTTTAGGATCTAAAGTTGACACATGAAACATTTCTCCGGCTCCTTCTGCATCTGAGCCGGTTATGATTGGTGTGTGAAGATAGAAAAACCCTTTATCGTTGAAAAATTTATGAATTGCATAGGCTACAGCATGCCTAATTCTAAATACAGCACCAAAAGTATTTGTTCTGAAGCGCAAGTGAGCTTGCTCACGCAAAAACTCTAAACTATGTCTTTTAGTTTGCATCACGGTTTTTTGAATATCATCAGGATGCGCATCACCAATGATTTCAATATGAGAAACTTGAATTTCTACTGCTTGTCCGGCTCCATGTGACGCAATTAAATTCCCTGTTAATGAAACGCACGCAGCAGTTGTTATCCGCTTGAGAAGTGTCTCCTCAAATTTTTCAAAATCAACAACAGCTTGTAAAGAAGCAATACAAGAACCATCGTTAATTTGAATAAAGCGATTGCTTCTAAAAGCACGAACCCAGCCTTTAACCGTTATCTCACTTCCAAGCGAAATCCCAGCAGAATTATCTAATAAGCTCTTTATTCGAAGTCGTGCCATGCTACAAAAGTAGGTTTTTATAGGAAATAATTTGCAACAAATTTTGGAGAATATACGAATGGTAACGAATGCAATTTATTTTCCGTTCCAATGTGTCATTGTTAAATTAAGTCCTTGAATACAAAAACTTTTTATGAATTCAGTTGCTACGGAAATTCGCTCGGGCAACTCTTGCACCTGTTCGTTGGTCCATTTTCCCAAGACATAATCTGATTGCCTTCCTTTTGGAAAGTCGTTTCCAACTCCAAATCGCAAGCGGGGATAAGCATCTGACTTTACAGTTTCTTGTATGTCTTTCAGCCCATTGTGACCACCATCACTTCCTTTCCCTTTCATTCTTAATTTACCAAATGGAAGGGCGATATCATCCGCTACTACTAACAAGTTTTCCAAGGAAATCTTCTCGGCTTGTAGCCAATAATTGAGTGCTTTTCCTGATAAATTCATGAAAGTTATCGGTTTTATAAAAATCAAGGTTTTGCCTTTGTATTTCCCCTCAGCTCTAAATGCAGCTTTATTAAGTGTAAATTCTGCTTTCAACTCGTTGGCGAGGTAATCAACAACTTTAAATCCAATGTTGTGCCTGGTTTCTTCGTATTCAGATCCTGGATTTCCTAAACCTACAATTAGAAATTTCATTTGTTTAAATTACCAATTTGGACAAGTATTACAATCTTTTTTTGAGCGAAGATAAAAAATACCCCCAAGAACAACATCTGCCTGATAATAACCCAAAGATTGGCGTGCATATGCATACGGATCATCTCCCCTTGTTCTTACGCGGTGTTGATATAATAATCCAATACTGTTATTTGCTTGTAGGAAAAAATGCTTGAAAAATTCAAAACGCAAGCCCAGATGAGCTGAAAGACCAATCCCAGACATTGATAAGGTTGTCATTGATTTTTGCCCTGCGAAAGTGAAATCATTGTAATTTAAAATAACACCTGTTCCAATACTCTTAATGAGCGAAAGTGAAAATGCATTATTTCCACGCACTAATTTATCGATATGGCTGATTTCTAATCGAATGTAATTCATACCATTGGTATTTTCATAATGAAAAAGTGAATCCTCAAACGAAACTGGCTCGGCATTATAGGTGCCAGACCAATTTGTTGCCTCATCAATACCTGGGTTAACATTACCAGACAACAAATAGGTCGGCCCTGGGACAATGACATATTTCATGTGGTCATAACCAAAAGAAACCGCCCATTTATTTTTGAAATTATATCCAATTCTAGCATTAAATTGAGGCACAGTCAATGTTGTTGGATTAACATAGGTTATAAATTCCGGAGAGGGTCTATCTGTTGCTTGAACTCCATCCAAAGAAAAATTATATCCTTGACCATAAAAACTCAATTTGCTATTTGTATAAAAACTTCTATTGTAGCCCCAATAGAAAAACAGTGCCCCTTTAGCTTGGGAATCTTTTTTCTTATTGTTTATGCGCTGTCCAAATCCAAAAAAAGGAAAAATTAGAATAATTAAAAGAATTTGAAAGCACTTCATTATCTGATTAGTTTTATCCATTCCTTTTGCGAGTATATTTTTTCTAGCCGAAAATGGACTGATTTATCTTTGTTGTGCCACTCCACTAACCCTTTCCCTTCAGCAAAATAGGAGCGCATTTCTGTTTCAACAGCCTCTTCTTTTCTCGTGTATGGATTAAGAGTTGTTAGTCTAATTTTATCGTTAAAAATGAGCGTATTTAGATTTTCTCCTAAAGTAACAATTTGTGTTTGCTGGTATTTTTTTCTTTTAATTTCGTACAAAATTACGGTGGAATCTGTTACACCTGAAAATTTAGAAGCAAACCAAATTTCCTTTGATAAATCTGTTGGAAATAATTTATTTTCATAAAGAGTAGCTTTTTCTTTTTGTTGAAAACGATTTACAACCATATGGTCCATAATGGTAAGTGAATCAATGTTGTAATTCAAAGCTTCTAAAATTCTACCTTCACCATCATATCTTTCAACAATAAGGTGTTCCCCTGCCATATCTGTAAGTGTATAAATTCTATGGAATTGTTCTTCTAGACCATTTATAATATTCCTGTAGGAGTAAATTGTAGGTTCTGATAGAAGTGGATAAAAGTATCTTGCATTTGGGTTTTTCGATTTAAATGCTGCATTATCACAACGGACAAAAATGAAAAATACGAGGAGTATAGAAACTAGAAAGCGAAGATTGCTCATTTTGTCATTTTTAAAAATGAAACTTCTTGCTCTGTTAAATGGCGGTAATATCCGCGAGGCAAATCTTTTTTGGTTAGCCCTGCATATTGAACTCGGTCAAGTTTGGTGATTTGAAATCCCATTGCTTCAAAAAGTCTACGAACAATTTGTTGTTTTCCTGAGCGAATTTCTATGCCAACCTCTTTGGATGTTCCACCTTCAACATAGACTGCTTTTTCAACTTTAGTTTTGCCGTCTTCCAAGTCTAAACCTTTCAAAAGTTTTTCCAAATCCTCTTTAGAAACAGGTTTATTAAGTTCAACATGGTATAATTTTGCAGCTTGATAGCGAGGATGCATTAATTTCTTTGCAATATCACCATCATTTGTAAATAACAAAAGTCC
>SYKJ01000200.1 GCA_005798205.1 Bacteroidota bacterium
ATTCATTAAATAATCGGATGTAATTACCCAAAAATGTGTTGATTTTTCGTTCATGCCATTTACGATTAATTTTCCGTTTTCTAATTTGGCATTTGAAATTGGTTCCCCTCCGGATAGTAAGATGTAATTTTCAATATCAGTAAGTGAAGCGATAGGCAATTCAACCCAAACAATTGTATTATCGAATGGCATTAATTTATAAATATCACCAATAGAAATAGCTCCTATTCCAATACTCGAACGAATGCCGCCGGTATTTAACAAACAAAATGTCGGCTGCGCTAGTCTTATATTCTTTGTTTGATTTGTAAAAATTGCGTCTGCACACCAATTCATAAGAGATGAGGAAGGCCGATTAACAACCAAATTTTCTTGGGAATAGCCTATTACTTGATTCATTTCTTTATCAATAGAGTCTTTAAAGGGCTGAATGATTTCATCAATTTGATTAGAATTGGAAACCGATGGATTGATTGCTAGTCTTTGAGAATTATGGTATACTTCTAAATGAGAAGAGCAAGCGATTAAGCTTGCTCCAAGGAATACAATTAAACTAATTTTTTTTACATCTTGCATTACTCAATTAGTAGTGTTTTTTGTACTTCTCCAAATGGCGTTTTTGCCTTTACAATGTATGTTCCTGAGACCAACAAGTCAGTAGATATCTTAACTAATATGAGATTATTAATATCTGAGCTTAAAACTATTCTGCCTTGAATATCTATTATTTCGTAACTTGATATTGTTGTTGCATCAACATGTAAAGTAAGCTCGTTTTTTGCAGGATTTGGATAAATAATAAATCCATTTGTAAGAATTTCTTGAATGGAAGCTTCACAAGCTAATGTTTCATAGGACATATTTGAGAAATTTACATAACAAGCATAATCTGCGCTATCCACAAATGGATTTCTATTTCCTTGCAGTGAATCGAGGTAATCGTTTCGAGCCATTTCCACACCATTCGGTAAATCTTGAAAATGCCATTGTTTTAAAATATATTGATTTTGACCATATGGCACAGATGTACTGATGTATGATGGAAATGCCCAAAGATTTCCAGAAACCGTAGTATAGCAAATTGATTCGTACATAATTGCACGAGCGGCGTCTCCTTTGTGTTCGTTTCTCGGTTCAAAGACTGTTTTTCCATTTGCATCAAGCCCAATTTTACAGCCTAAATATCCTCCAGTTTGCGTAACAACAATTCCTAAAGGATAATTGCTTCTTAAGATATTTACATTGTTTAGGTTTGTTGGAAATAAATGGTGATAATCATTGTACTCTGGAAGTTCTTGAGCAGGATTGGTAGGCATCCAACTGTGACAAAAAGTGTGCTCACGCGAATAGCCCGTCGCAGAAAAATCAAATGGTTCAGTATAGATTTTGTTTTCACCACTATAAACACAGGTAATGACTCTTCGGTCTAAAGTTGTATCTCTAACGGTTAAATTTTTTATAATGGAACCCGCATAATTATTATACAATTGTGTTTGGTGTGGATTTACCAAAGCATGTAAACTTGCGACGAAGTTTGGATTACTTGTTGAAATACCTGAATAGTAATTGGCTGGCATCATGGATGTTGGAGTAAGCACATTGCCAGTTAGAGGATTTGAGGTCAAGTAATTTCTGTAGGATCCAACACCATTGTATGAAAAAACAGAAAAGTAGTAATTTTCTCCCGCTGCAATATTATTTGGAACAAAACTTGTTGCACTTGAACTCAAAACTACCTGAGCATCTCCAACAATGTCGCCTCTCTGGTAAACTTGACCATCTTGTGGTATTCCAATAATAGGACTTCCTTTTTTTCTCAGCACAAGATGACCTTCTGCATTTGTTGAAGGAGTCAGAGCTGCGTAAAATCGGAAAGTTTTGACATTTGAGAATACTAAATTAGTTGCCTGTGTTGTCGGTTCTGTGGCTAAATTACCACCAATTCCATATAAGTTTATAACATAAGCAGCCTCGTCAGCATCGTCGGAATTTATGGTTAGTACAGCATTTCTATTTCCCAATGCTGCAGGAGTAAAATTTACAACTAAATTAGTATTTCCTCCTGCTGACACAGAAGTAGGAGTTGAGACTATCGAATAATCACTTGCATCTGTTCCACTAATAAGGGCACTTGAAATATTTAAAACATTAGAAGTCCCTAAATTTTGAATTGTAAAAGTAGTTGAAGTCATTGTAGCCAATGGAGAATTAACTAACTGAACTCCACCAGACAAAATCGTATTTGCACCTTGTTTTACATTGATTTCTTGCTCAGGAGTTGCTGAGCCAACAGCAATACCAACATCATCTAAACCGATGTTTCCAGAAATTTTGTTTGTAAAAATAAATCGTATGTAACGCGTTGTAACCAAAGGGACATCCGTAAATAATGTGTAACCTGTTGGCGCAGTTGTAAAAGTGTGCAAGTTTGTCCAAACCACCCCTAAATCGGATTGCTCTACTGAAAAAGTTCCTGAAAAAGTTCCGCCTGGCACTGGATTTCCAACTAGGTAATAAGTTAAATTACCTGGAGCACTTGCAAAATGGATCGTTAGTTTATCTCCAGTGGTATCAAATTTCTTTGCTGGAGGTGTATTTCCAGAAGCACTGTATAAATTACTTTCAGACTCTGTCCATCCAGTTGGTAAATTTACAGTTGTAAAACTCCAACTTGTGGGTAATACTGCTTGAGCATTTGCAACTTGATTAAGAATAACAAAAAGCAAGCTGAAGAAACTATTTTTTTTCATAAATTAATTTTTAAAATTTTATTTGTTTTTAGAAAGCAACTTTAATTCCAATATTGAATCTTCTTCCCATACCTACAAAAACAATTGCAGTTGATGCATCGAAACTTGCACCATTCTGAGAATCTGAAATATATACGGCATTTAAAATATTCATTATTCCACCATTGATAGTAACTTGTTGTTTCTCTGATCCGAATATTTCATATCCAAAGTTTAAATCAAATAGACCGTAACTTGGCATCATCCAAGATTCTTTATTCATGTTTTTCCCTGTTAATGCAGTAGGGTCAAAATTGGAATAATTTTTATCAAAGTAAGTATACCTCAATTTTACATAAGCATTTTTTATAAATTGATACCGCAAACTATACCCGATTTGTACTTGAGCTGCGTCACCCACATGTACATTATGCGCTCCAAAATAGAATGAGTAAAGCGTTTCGTTATTTTCATCTACAATATTTACTAGTGTTGAATCTTTATTTTTAGATACCGTCTTCCAATCACCGATTGAAACTATTCCTTCAAATTCAAATTTCGGGAGAAATTTATAAATAAAATCCAATTCTATTCCTTTGTGAAGAGCGTCTAACCCATTAATATTATAAGAAAAAACACCATCTGGAGTAACAATTGTTGGTGTCCTCTGTGGCGGTTTATTTTTCCAAAGGGTGTAGTACATGTTTAAATTGGAGGCGAATTTTTTACTTTTAAATCCGTAGCCAAATTCAGCAGAGTAAACTTCTTGATTTTTAATTTCCAAAAATTCTTTATTGTTGTTATCAAATACAGTATTCATTCTTGGAGCAATACTTAGAAATCCAGTATTAAAAAATACGTTATTGTGGTCGTCTATGTTATAGTTAGCACCTGTCTTTAGTGTTACACCTGTAAACCATTTTTGTGCAGTAGTTGAGAAGCGCGCCTCGGAAGAATTTATGGTATATTTTGACCCATTGTAATCGAGTGTATCTCCATAGCCAACAATTTG
>SYKJ01000201.1 GCA_005798205.1 Bacteroidota bacterium
CTGGAAAAACACATCCAAAAAACAACTTTTATATTAGAATAATTGATTGCACTCGAAATTCTTGCCGTAATTCTCGGATTTATTTACCTTTTTTTAATAGCAAAAAAAACAAGAATTGCCTGGATTTTTGTAGTAGCAAGCTCCCTACTCTATTGCTACATCTGCGCTGAAAATAAACTTCAAATTCAAGCGGGATTACAATTAATTTATGTTTTTCTAGGAATTTTAGCTTACTATCAATGGGGAAGAGTAACTAAAATAAAGATCAAACTATTTTCATGGAAAATACATTCTTTTGCACTCATTATTGGTAGTATTTTGACTTTTCTCTTGGGAAGCATTTTTGCGAAAAATGAGCAGTTTTTGCCATTTTTAGATGCTTTTATTGCAGTTTTTGCCATTTTTTCGACTTTTTTGGCTACAAAAGCGATTTTAGAAAATTGGATTTATTGGTTTATTTTAAACCTACTTTCTATGTATTTATTTTGGGCTCAAGGGTTAAATTGGTCCGTGCTTTTATTTTTTGGATATGCTGTAACTGCAATTTATGGTTTTTATAGTTGGAGAAAAGAATTAAGAGATGCAAAAACAAATTAAAGTTGCCTTTACAGGACCAGAATCGAGTGGAAAAACTACGCTTGCAAATTTAATTGCTGAATTTTACACTACTTCTTTTATTTCTGAATACGCTCGAGAATTTTTAAAAGATAAAAAAGATTATTCACAAGAAGACTTAGATACGATAGCAAAAAAACAAGTTGCACTTTGTAAGGGATCACTAAATCCCTTGTTAATTTCCGATACAGAAATGTCAGTTATGTATATTTGGTCGCTCGAGAAATTTAAAAATGTATCTCCTACGATACAATTATTATTAGAAGAACAAGACTTCGACCATCTTTTTTTGTGCGCTCCTGACATTCCATGGGAGAAAGACGAGCTTCGGGAAAATCCCTTCGATCGTCAACACTTATTTGAACTATATAAAGATTTGCTTGTTAAAAAAAGAATTCCATTTTCGATTATTAAAGGGGATTTAAATACCCGTTTTCTTGCATGTAAAAAACAAATAGAAACTCTAAAAGCGGAAAAAATACAATTATGAGGAGAATAATTTTTGTTTTTTGTTTGCTAATAGTCTGTGTTAGTTTGGGATATTTTATAGAAAAGCAAAAAAAAGCAAAAAAACTTCCAGTTATTAATCCTAAAGATTTGAAAGAAGAAATGGTAGACCCTGAACTTCTAAGAATTGGTCAAGGTCATCAAATTGGGGATTTCGAATTCGTAAATCAATACAAAGAAACAATCACACAAGAGGAGATAGAAGGAAAAGTCTTTGTTGCAGAATATTTTTTTACAACATGTCAAAGTATTTGCCCAGTAATGAATAAACAAATGATGCGGGTGCAAGAAAAATTCAAAGAAGAAGGAAAAGTTAAAATTCTAAGTTTTACTGTTGACCCTGATATTGACGGCTCTGAACAACTCCTGCGCTATTCAAAAACACTGAATACAAAAAAAGGGCAATGGCATTTTTTAACTGGGGAGAAGGAAGATTTATACCGCCTTGCAAGAAGATCATTCTTCATTCTAAAACCCGCTGAAGCGCAAAATTTAGGTGATGCCGGTAGTGATTTTATTCACACAAATAATTTTGTTTTAGTAGATCAAAAAAAGAGAATCCGCGGATATTACGATGGGACAAATGAAAAAGAAGTTACTAAACTCCTTGGAGATATTTCCTTACTATTAGATGAGTAACTAGTTTACAAAACGCTCTTTTAGTGTTTCATAAATCCAAATAATTGGAAGAATTAAGGCGTAATTATAAAATAAATCTTCCACGGGAATAGTTCCCAATCTAAATCCAACGATATGCATTTCTGAGTACCAAACAACAGGTTCTTCAGTGAATTGACCCGTTAATATACCATTGACTATAAGAAACGGCAAAAGACAAACTAAATAAGTTAGTACAAATCGAGGAAACCATGCCTTATTTTGCTTCAAAACTAAAGCTGACAAACAAAAAGAAATCGCTGTAGCGGACAAGGTATAATAATTATCGAGATTAAATAAGGCAAGTGCTAGAGCAGAAAGTCCAAATATTAATATAAAACCTCTTGCTAATTTTTTTAAAGAAAGAGAAGGAAAATAGCCATTTAAAACCTCGTGAACAAAAACGCAATTATAAGGAATTACAATAAAAAAAAGGATTTCTTCAAGGGGCAGATGGCCACCATAAATTCCTAGAATATAACGAGGTGTAAACCCCCAAACTCCAATTTTTGTAAACCAATCATCCCAAAAAATAAAAACAATGGCAACAATTAAGACACTTGGAAACACAAAGCGCCATTTTTTATAAAAAGCAATTTTTTTATCAAAACTTAAAAAGAAAGGACCTGCGAAAGATAAAATAATAATCCAAAGGTACAGGCTCATTTTAACACAGATTTTCTTTGGTAAGTTAACTTTGCCTCCTTGTAAAATTGCCAAGGAACGAGCAACATCCCAAAACATTCTCCTTTTTCCTTGCCAAGGTGTTTGTGATGGATTTTATGCGCTTTTCGAATGGCATAGAAATAAGGGTGGTCTATGTCTCTTAACCATTTAAAGCGTCGATGAATGTATACATCGTGAATTAAAAAATAGGCGATTCCGTATGCTGCAATGCCATAACCAATCCAAACTGAAAAATAAAAATTATACATCATTCCCAGCATAATACATAGCCAAGATGGAATAGCATAAATGAGAAAAAAAACATCGTTTCTTTCAAAAAAACCTGGCTCAACCTGATGATGATCTTTGTGAAAATGCCACATTGAACCATGCATGACAAACTTATGAGTTGCCCAAGCCATAAATTCCATTCCGAAAAAAGCAAATAACAATACGAAAGGGCCCCACCAATACATTATAAACCAAAATTAAGAATTATAAAAAATACAAGCATCGTAATAAACAAAGTGTCATTGACTTTGTTTTGCTCCCACAAACGAGTTTTTTGATAAATAACTTGTAATAACAAGCCTATTAAGAACCAACAAAAATAATTATACACTGGAATTTCATAATTTTTCCAAGTCCAAAAATCACTTTTCATTGCTACAGGTTCCATAAAAAAATCC
Organism: Bacteroidota bacterium; assembly: GCA_005798205.1. The sequence goes on from SYKJ01000201.1 coordinate 3,135, forward strand.
AATACAACCATTAAAATAGCCGCGATTAATGGAATCCATTTTTTATTTTTAGAAACCCTATTTGCAAGTGCGGCGGCAGAAATAGTTACAAGCCCCCAATTAAGACCAATTACCATTGGAACACCCAAAAATTTTACGCCGAGATTTTCACCATAAGAATAATCCCCAAATAATAATCCTGTGTGAATACCAATCCATTCAACTACAAAACCTAAAATCCAACAGTTCGCTAAAAATGTATAAAAAGCCTTTTTATTTTGCTCTCTAGCAAAAACAATGATTAAAAAAGAAAGTATTAAATTAAACACGGTAAGTTTTAAAAACAAGGGCCTTGTTTCAGGAAGGAGAATTCCAACTGTTCCTACAACATAGAAAATTACTATTAGTGCTTGAAGATACGCTTTCTTTATCATTGTAGTCTTCCTCGAATAGAATTATCAATGGTTTCCTCCAAAGTATGAAATTGTATGTTTAAAGCATTGGTTAACTTGGTTTTATCATAGCTAATTTTTTTATATGCAGAGTTTGCTGTTTCAATAGAAAATCCATTCTTTTTGCCAGAAATTCTACTTAAGAATTCAAGGA
>SYKJ01000202.1 GCA_005798205.1 Bacteroidota bacterium
TAGATATGCGTACAAATCAAGTTACGACCATTTTAATACAAGGGAATTTCGTTCCAATTGCTAATTTTCAAACAGACCTGTATTTAAAATACAAAAGAAAATACGAACCAAGATAATTGTTGGAATTTAACATCTAAAATAGACATTGTTAACCGTGCATGGTTTCTTTTTTACCATATTTTTCCATCAAACTTGCTTCAAATTCTAAGAAAGCTTTCCAGCGTTCATCAACATTTATTCCCTCTCCATATTTACGTGCAAAGTTCAAAAATGTAGTGTAATGCCGAGCTTCACTTTCCATCAAACCTTTATAAAAGTTGCGTAAATCTGCATCTTCTAATTCTTCGGATAGAATTTTAAACCGTTCACAACTTCTAGCCTCAATGATAGCAGCAAGCAGCATTTGATTCACAAAAAGTCCTTTTTTAGAACTATTCGTTTTACTTTGTCTTAAGAAAACGGATAAATCGTTCACATAGGGATCTTTTCTTTCAAAACCCAATTTAAACCCTCTATCCAATATTTTTTGGTGTACTAAACTAAAATGCTGCATTTCCTCTTGACAAATAGCCGTCATAGCTTGAACTAAATCAGGATATTGAGGATATTGAACAATAATTGAAATTGCATTGCTTGCTGCCTTTTGTTCACAAAAAGCATGATCAATTAATATCTCATCCAAATTTTTGAATACAATATTTACCCACCTTGGATCAGTAGCCATTTTTAATCCTAGCATATAAGAATTTTTTTTACCCAAAAATAAAAAGGATTAGTAAATCATATTATTTTAAAGCAAAAAATTAACATAACTTTGTTTAAATTTATAACTATGTATAGATTGTATCTACCATTGATTATTCTTTTGCTTGTGATAGTGTGGTGTATTTATGGACTTGTTCGAAAAAAAGACATGAGCAATCAAATTAACGCAATAAAAATTACCATTTTTTTTTCTTTGATTTGGTTTCTGCTATACCTAGTATTTTAGGAGTTAATACTTGTATTTAATCTATGTTGGAAAAAACAAATAAAATACAAAAGAGTCGCATTGATAAAGATGTCTTGATAAAAGCATTTCAATTAATGAGTACTGCTAAATTATTAGCTGAAAAATACGAAGAAAATAAAGAATTAACATCCAAATATGTTCATGCTACATCACGAGGACATGAAGCAATTCAACTAGCGTTAGGACTTCAACTTAAAACACAAGATTGGGTTTCACCTTACTACCGCGACGATAGTATACTCTTAGGAATAGGTATTTCGCCCTACGAATTAATGTTGCAGATTTTTGCAAAAAAAGAAGATCCCTTTTCTGGTGGAAGAACCTATTATTGTCATCCGTCACTGAACCGCGATAACATGCCAAAAATTATTCATCAATCTTCAGCAACTGGCATGCAAGCTATTCCGACTACTGGAATTGCAATGGGCATTCAGTACCAAGAAAATACAGGATTAACAAAACCTGAAATAGGAGAAGCACCTTTAGTAGTTTGTTCGTTGGGAGATGCTGCATGTACCGAGGGAGAAGTTTCAGAAGCATTTCAAATGGCTGCATTGAAGCAATTTCCAATTGTTTTTCTAGTGCAAGATAATGGCTGGGATATTTCAGCAACAGCAAAAGAAACTAGAGCGCAAGATATTTCGGAATATGCTCAAGGATTTAATGGTCTTGAAGTTAGAACAATCGACGGGAGTGACTTTATTGAATCCTATGCATGCATTGAGGAAGTTTTTGAAATCGTTCGTATTGAAAGACGGCCATTTATCATTCATGCAAAAGTTCCTTTGTTAGGACATCATACTTCTGGTGTCAGAAAAGAATGGTACCGCGATGATTTGAAGGAGGCAGCTAAAGACGATCCTTATCCAAAGTTAAAATTAGAACTTGAAAAAATAGGCTTTAGTTTAGCGGAATTTATCAATCTTGAGGCTGCAACAAGAAAATTAGTAGATTTAGAATACGAAAAAGCCATTTCTGCAGAAGAACCAAGCCCTGAGAGTATATCTGATTTTATTTTTGCTCCAACACCGATCCTTAAAGAAACGGGAATTCGAGAACCAAAAGGTAAGAAAAAAACCGTTATGGTAGATTCTGCCTTATTTGCCATGAGAGAACTATTAGAAAAACATCCCGAAGCTTTATTGTATGGACAAGATGTTGGTGGGCGCTTAGGAGGAGTTTTTCGAGAAGCTGCAACTTTAGGACAAACATTTGGCGAATTGCGCGTTTTTAACACACCGATTCAAGAAGCATTCATAATCGGATCAACAGTTGGAATGTCGGCTGTTGGATTAAAGCCGATAGTTGAAGTTCAATTTGCAGATTACATTTGGCCTGGTCTAAATCAATTGTTTACTGAGGTTTCAAGGTCTTATTACCTTTCAAATGGAAAATGGCCTGTAAGCTGCATAATTCGTGTTCCAATTGGGGCTTATGGATCTGGAGGTCCATACCATTCCTCAAGTGTAGAATCTGTTTTGTGTAATATCCGAGGAATTAAAGTCTTATATCCATCAACTGGTGCAGACTTAAAAGGGCTTTTAAAAGCTGCTTTTTACGATCCCAATCCAGTTGTAATTTTAGAACACAAAGGTTTGTATTGGTCAAAAATTTCAGGAACGGAAGGAGCTATGTCGATTGAGCCAAGTGAGGATTATATAATTCCAATTGGTAAAGCAAGGATCGTGCAAGAAGCTACGAAGGAAAATATCTCAAATGGTACTTCCTGTGGAGTAATAACTTATGGACGAGGAGTTTACTGGGCAGTTGAAGCTTCCAAAGAATTTTCTGGTCAAGTGGAGATTTTGGATTTACGTAGTATTAATCCTCTGGATCACGAAGCAATGAATACTTTGTGTCAGAAGCATGGTAAGATTATGATTGTTACAGAGGAATCTGTTGAATGTTCTTTTGCCTTGGGATTGGCTGGAAGACTTCAGCGAGATAATTTTAGTTATTTAGATGCAGCTATTGAAATTGTTGGATCTAAAGATACACCTGCGATTCCATTAAATTCAAGTTTAGAGGAGGAATTACTGCCAAATGCGATTAAAGTAAAACTTGCTATTGAATTTCTTTTAAATTATTAAATTAGCATTTATTAAATTTTATTTGTGAAAGTTTATTTATTTATATGTTTTCTGTTTTTTAGTTTTTTAGTTTCTGCTCAGACAATATGCAATGCAGATGGAAATCTTATTATTTACTCCAATTACGACGGCGGTATTTTAACCATTAATATAGATCAAAATATCCCAAATTTAAAAGTTGGAATCTGTACTTACGGACCTATACAAGTTAGTTTCACAGGAGCTTTTGTTGGGAATATTACCCAGGTTATTTATGCGGGATTTAATTCAATTCAAAACAATAACAATTGTAGTCAAGGAAATTTTATTACATCTGTAACAGGTGTGCCAACGGGAATTATTTCAATTTTAACAAATCCA
>SYKJ01000203.1 GCA_005798205.1 Bacteroidota bacterium
GAAAGAATATCGCTCCATTTAAACAAAATGAAATTATTATCAGATCTGATGCTGTCAGAGCGAAAAATTGCCAATAAAATCGCTGACACTGAACAAAAGGCATTTGCTTATTGCGATAAGGTTAAATCACATTTTGACGAAATTCGCTACCATGCTGATAAACTTGAGTTATTAGTGGATGACGAGTTATGGCCTTTACCTAAATTTAGAGAATTGTTATTTACGCGATAAGTCAATTATTTTTTACTCTGCAGAAAGCAGCAAGAATAATTTAAGTAAAGAATGATAGGTGTTTTCATCTTTCTTAAATATTATTTTGATTTCAGATGTATTTTCATTCATTCTTTTCATGGTAAGATAGTCTGTTGTCTCTAATAAATCTTTACTCGCCTGATAGCCGGGTATAAAATCTAAAACAAGTCCTCTCCAACCAGAGTTTTCAATTTTGGTAAGCATTTTTAAGTCGCCTTCAATTTGAAAAAGTTCGCTAGAGCTTATAAAGTCCTGTTTCTTTTTATTCGTGCTGAGGTAAATCATTTTCTCATTAACTTGTTTTAAAACGAGATTTTGAGAGCCAATTTTATAACTGCTATCTACTTTTATTATTGGAAGATTGTATTTTTTTTGAATGTTATCAAGAAATACAGTACAGTTTTGATTTCTTTTAAATGTCAGCAACAAATCAAATTTTGGAACTCCAATAACTTCTCCTTCGTCTTCTAATTCAAATCCATAATAATTTAAGGATACATTCTCAATAGGTTTTAAAAATGCAATTTCTTTTACGTAATTACTTGGTAATCTCGACAGTAATTTTTTTAACGAGAATGTTGAATGCATCCCTCCAGGCTTTAATCTTACAAGGTTTGATTTATTTCTAAATAAACCTTTAATTTTTAAACTAATTTCTGAGGAGCTAATACGAAGCCTATGTTCTTGTATGAGTTTTGAATTTTTAAATTGGGATAAAATCACATCTCTTTTGGGATTTGAAATGTTTAGCTTGGTATTATTTTTTATTATTTCTTTTCTCAAAGTTTGTAAATTTATAGAGTCACTGAGTAAAAAATAAGCTTTTTCATCGATTCCAAAACTCTGTACTGAGAACTTACTTGAGTTTTCCTTAAACTTTTTTTGATTATCAATATTTACCCTTAAGAGAACGATTGTTGTTGCCTTGAAATCCATCTCAATAAGTTCTATTGGGGAAATAAAATCAATTCCAAGATTATTAATTTTATTTTTTTTTACATCTTTTAAAAGTTTTCTTATTTCTTCAACAACTAGAGCATCTTGTACAATAAATAGTTCGTCAAATACACAATTTTCTAGTAAGGGAAGGGGATCAATATAGCAATGTTGAAGCGTTTTTTTTGGAATTTCTACTTCTATAATTTTATTTTCAACTTGATTTTTTTTGGGAATTGAAATCATTGCAATTAGCAGAAAAGCTAAAAACAAACAGACTAAAGTTTCTTTTATTTTTGATATCACTTTGTAAAGTTACACGAAAGATGATTTGATTAACTTTGAATATGAAAAAAATTGCTGGCTTTATTTTTTGGATCTTAGGATGGAAAATTGATGCTCGACCACCTGATGGCCTAAAAAAATGTGTAATTGTTATCGGTCCGCATACTTCAAATTGGGATTTTGTTCTTGGAAGACTTGCCTTTTTTATGTACGGAGTAGATGCAAAGTTTCTAATAAAAAAAGAGTTATTCATCCCTCCTTTATCGTGGATTTTGATGGGGTTAGGTGGAATTCCAGTCGATCGAAGTAAGCGAAATAATCTTACTGACACTGCCTTGAAATATTTTAAGGAAAAAGAAACAATGTTTATTGTTTTTTCGCCTGAAGGTACCCGAAGTTATAACCCTAATTGGAAAAAAGGATTTTATTACATTGCCCAAAAAGCAGATGTTCCAATATATATTTGTTATGTAGATTATTCAAAATAAATTGGTGGTTTTCACAGTATATTTTATCCTACTGGCGATGTGAATGCAGACATTGATTATATTAAAAGTATTTTAAAAAACTACAAAGGAAAATTTCCCGAGAAAGGAATTGATTAATCTTTTTTCTTAAAATCATTTGTTTTCTCATCGTAACCAAAAGGACAATGCAAACAAGCACTTTTACAGCAATAACCTCTTTTAGAGTGGTATTTTTCAGTAAAAATGATATAACCATCTTTTCCGATATAATAATCATCACTCTCTAAATTAGACCTATTGGAAAAAGAAGATAAATCATCAATCATAGCAAGTACTTTTAAAAACTTCATCGAACTTTCTAAAGTAGAAAGTTTTGAGTTAAGCAAATGTAACAAGAAAGGCGTTGAATTGTTTGTGAAAAGAGATGATTTAATTCACATGTATATTTCAGGAAATAAAATCCGAAAACTGAAATATAATATCTACGCTTTTTATAAAAATAAGTGTCAGGCATTGGTAACTTTTGGTGGTGCTTTTTCCAATCATCTCATTGCTACAGCTGCTTTGTGCCATCAGCTAGACATTCCCTGTATCGGAATTGTTCGTGGCGACGAATTAACTCCTAATTCTAATCATATCTTAAAAAAATGCCATTCTTTCGGTATGGATTTAATATTTGAATCTCGTTCCACCTTTCAAGAGCAAAAAAAGATGAATGGATTGATTTTTCGGGATGGTTTACCCCATTGGTTTATTCCCGAGGGCGGAGCAAATTTAGAGGGAGTTGAGGGGAGCAAAGAGATTGTAAGTGATAATAAAGAAGTCTATGATTACTATGTTGTAGCTCAAGGAACAACAACTACAAGTTTAGGAATGGCAATGAGTTTACCAAATGACGCGAAGTTAATTGTCGTCCCAGTACTGAAAAATTTTAACGCTAAATTAGAAATGCAATTATTGTTAAATAATGATGTGATTTGGGAATCTATCAAAGA
>SYKJ01000204.1 GCA_005798205.1 Bacteroidota bacterium
ACGAATGGTAGTACTTTTTCCAGCACCATTTGGACCAAGAAAACCAAAAACATCACCTTCATTTACTGTGAACGAAACGTCACGAACGGCTTCAAAAGAACCGAAATTCTTCTTTAGATTTTTAACCTTGATGACCTCCTTACTCATTTCTGTAAAGTTAGCAATTCAAATCTTTTTTTAGCTTATAGAATAAAAATGTTAGGAGAATATTTCATCTACCATTTTGATGCGAAAATCAAATATTTCAACAAGTTTTTTTCTTACGAAAAGAAAATGTGCAAAATGACCTAAAAAACCAAGTGGTATTTCGTACGAAACGATATCTGTCATTTCTACTCCACCTTCAACTTCCTTGAAATGATGTTCGTGGTGCCACATTTTATAGGGTCCTTTTCGTTGCTCATCAACAAAAAATTGCTTGTCTTTTACGGTTTTAATTTCTGTTACCCACGACATTGGTATACCTAAAAGTGGTTTTACAGTGTACTCAATCATTAAGCCCTCGTACATTTTTTCAGGGAGTTCGTACTTAATGTTGAAACCCATATAAGGTGGCGTGATTTTTTTTAAGTTTTGGGGAGAGGAAAAAAAGTCCCAGCATGTGCTTAGGTCTGTTTTTACAAATTGTTTTCGTTTTAACTGATACATGGTTAATTAACAGATTTTATACCCTTTTGTTCGTCTTAAAAATAATCAAATTCTACGTTAGCTATTAAAATTCATCATACAACTGGATAAAATAGTTTCTAAATCAAGCTACAAACTATGAATTGTTTAACTTAGCTCTATAATATGCTGACATGGATATAAAATTGCACGTAAAAAAACAATTTGAAGAAGCTCAAAAGGTATTAATTCAATTTCAAACGGAGGAAAATTTTAAAAAAATTGAATCTGCTATAGAGATTATGAGCTCAGCATTAAAAAATAACAAAAAAATAATCAGTTGTGGAAATGGTGGTTCAATGTGCGATGCGATGCATTTTGCTGAAGAATTAAGTGGGCGCTTTCGTAATAATCGTAAAGGATTAGCAGCTGTTTCAATTTCTGATCCATCTCATATTTCGTGTGTTGCAAATGACTATGGCTATGAATTTGTTTTTTCTCGCTACATAGAAGCTTTGGGTGAAACTGGAGATGTGTTACTTGGGATTTCTACCTCCGGAAATTCAAAAAATGTTATTCTTGCGGTAAATGAAGCAAAAAAACGAGGAATGAAGTCAATTGTTTTAACAGGAAAAGACGGTGGGGAATTAGCTGCACTTGCAGATTTAGAAATTCGTGCCCCCTACTCTGACTTCGCTGATAGAGCACAAGAAATTCACATTAAAGTAATTCATAATCTTATCCTTGGGATTGAGTTAAATTTAGAACTTTAACTAACTTCACTTAGTTCTTTTTTAGCTATTTCCTCCATTTCTTTTGGTGTAAATCGATTGATTTTAATATTCATGTAGGCATAGAAAACGGTCATTATTGGACTTAACAAGTTAAAAAAACAATACATCCAATAGCTACCAGTTGCAACTTGCAAAACACTTGATTGTACAGCACCACAGGTATTCCATGGAAAAAGAACGGAGGTAACTGTCCCGGCATCTTCTAGTGTTCTACTTAGGTTTTCAGGTTTAAGTCCTCTATCTTGGAATTCTTTAGAGAACATTCTTCCTGGAACGACAATTGCTAAGTATTGATCCGATGCAGTTGCATTAAAAAAGATACATGTTCCAGCGGTAGTCGCAATTAAACTTCCTGTAGATTCAACTTTACGCATTACAGTTTGCGTTATTTTTTTCAAAAGTCCACTTACTTCCATTGCGCCACCAAAACACATAGCACACAAGACAAGAAATATTGTATTGAGCATTCCATTCATTCCGCGCGTTGCTAGTAATTTAGTGATGCTCTCATTATCTGTTTTGATAGAAACCGAACCAGTCATTGCTTGTAAGACTGCTTTATAGGATGCAGTTAAATAATGACCGGTAACGCCAGAAATTTCTTTAATTATTTGAGGTTGTGCAAAACAAGCCACAACGCCACCCAATACTGCGCCAACAAATAAAGCAGGTAAAGCATCTACTTTTAATGCGATTAGACCAAAAACGGTTAAAGGAACAAGAAAAAGGAATGGAGAAATATAAAATTTATTTTCCATGGCTAATAATAAGGCATTTACCTCATTTTCCTTGTTAGACGTTGAAATATAAAACCCAAGAATTCCAAAAATGATAAATGTAATGATCAATGTTGGTATTGTCGTGTACATCATATAACGAATATGTGTAAACAAATCACCACCAGCCATTGCGGGGGCCAAATTTGTAGTGTCTGATAGCGGTGACATTTTATCTCCAAAATAGGCGCCAGAGATGATCGCTCCAGCACTCATACCAACTGGAATACCAATAACAGTTCCAATTGCAAGCAAAGCAACTCCAACTGTCGCTACAGTACTCCAAGAACTTCCAGTAGCAAGTGAGACAATACAGCAGATGATACATGTTGCTAAAAGAAAATAACTAGGATGCATGATTTGAAGTCCGTAATATATCATGCTCGGCACAATACCTGAGATCATCCAGGTTCCACTTAAAGCGCCAATTATCAAAAGGATAAGAATCGCTGACATAGCAGAATTGATGCTTTTCACCATTCCATCTTGAATTTGTAGCCAAGTGAAGCCAAGTCTTACTCCAATTAATGCTGCAATAACAGCGCCAATTATTAATGCGATTTGATTTGGCCCCGAAGTGGCTTCATCATTATAAATGATAACATTCAATGCCAATAATGCAATTAAAACTAGTATTGGTATAAGTGCCTCTACTAAGTTAGGCGCCCGTTTATTTCCCTCCATAAATTATGATTTTTACCAAAAATAAGGATAATATATGAATTCAATAATTCCGAATTTTAAATTGATTTCTTTGCTTAAATCTGAACAGCATTCCTTTTTGCTTGTTAAATTCGCAAGGTGAAACAAGAAATACAAATTAAAGGAGCAAGAGTCCATAATCTGAAAAATCTTTCGGTTAACATACCACACGGAAAGATAACAGTAATTACAGGTGTTTCAGGCTCTGGAAAATCAAGTTTGGCCTTTGATACGATTTATGCCGAAGGACAAAGAAGATTTATTGAAAGCATGTCTTCGTATGCTCGTCAGTTTCTTGGAAAATTGAATAAGCCTGAAGTTGATTTCATAAAAGGTCTTTCCCCATCCATTGCAATTCAACAAAAAGTGATAACAAGTAATCCTCGCTCCACAGTTGGAACTACAACAGAAATATACGATTACCTAAAATTGCTCTACGCAAGAATTGGGAAAACAATTTCTCCAATTTCCGGGAAAGAAGTAAAAAAACACAGTGTATCGGATTGCATGAATTACTTAGCTTCATTGAAAAAAGGCTCAAAAATTGCTATCGTTAGTCCATTAGCTATTAATTCAAAAATTAGTTTAGATAAAATTACTGAAATAACTTATAAACAAGGTTTTACAAGAATATATTTTGATAATTCTTTTCATTTAATAGAAGATTATTTGCAGAAAAAAATTCCAAAAGATACTTTATTGGTTGTTGATCGAATACAAACCGATTTTTTTGATGAGGCAAACATTTCGCGGGCAACAGATTCAATTTCCATTGCATTTGCTGAAGGAAATGGAAACTGTGGGATTTTAGATGCTGAATCGAATAACATTGAATGGTTTAACAATCGTTTTGAATTAGACGGTCAAGTATTTCAGGAGCCGAGTACTAATTTCTTTGCTTTCAATAATCCTTTTGGTGCTTGTAAAACCTGTGAAGGTTATGGCATGATTTTAGGAATAGATGAAGAACTTGTGTTTCCCAATCGAAATCTAAGTGTTTATGAGGGTGCAATTGCTCCTTGGAGAGGAGAAACGATGTCAGAATACCAGAATGAACTCATTTTAAATGCTAATAAATTTGATTTTCCTATTCATAGACCATTAAAAGACTTAAGCCCTGATCAAATTCAAGTTTTATGGCAAGGAAATAAATTCTTTACTGGGCTCTTTCGTTTCTTTAAATATTTAGAAAGCAAAACGTATAAAATCCAATACCGCGTTCTTCTCTCTCGATACCGTGGAAAAACAAGTTGCCACGAATGTTTAGGAACTCGCTTGCGCGGAGATGCTGCTTTTGTCAAAATAAATGGCTTATCAATTCAAGAATGTGTTTTACTTCCATTGGATCAATGTTTTCATTTTTTTGATTCTCTTGAATTAAGTGAATATGAGTCAAGTTTAGCGAAAAATATTTTACCTGAAATACAATCTCGTTTGCGCTTTTTGTTAGATGTGGGATTGAGTTATTTGACATTAAATCGTGCAGCAAACTCACTCTCAGGTGGAGAATCACAGAGAATTAACCTCGGAACTTCTTTAGGAAGTAGTTTAGTAGGATCTATTTATGTTTTAGATGAACCCTCAATCGGATTGCACCCCAAAGATACCGCTCGCTTGATAGGTGTATTAAAAGAGCTAAAATCATTAGGAAATACTGTAATAATTGTTGAACACGAGGAAGAAGTAATGAAAGCCGCTGACGAAATAATTGATATCGGCCCGAAAGCAGGTGTTTTTGGTGGAGAAGTTGTTTTTCAGGGACCTTTTTCTAAATTAACCCATGCTAAAGAAAGCTTAACAGGTGATTATTTAATGGGTAAACGCGAAATTCCCATCCCATTGAAACGAAGAACAACAAAAAATAATCTTATTATTCAAGGTGCAAGACAGTTTAATTTGAAAAACTTTGACTTAAAAATTCCCCTAAACAGTCTTGTTTGTTTAACAGGTGTTTCTGGTTCTGGTAAATCCACTTTGGTTAGATCTATTCTTTATCCTGCAATGAAAAAGGAATTAGGTTTAAGTAGCGAGTTAATCGGGAAATTTGACGGAATCAAAGGCGACATAAAAATGATTAAACACATAGAATTTGTTGATCAAAATCCCATTGGAAAATCGTCAAGAAGTAATCCAATTACCTATGTCAAAGCTTTTGACGATATCCGAGAACTTTTTTCTCGTCAGGCTCTTGCAAAAAATCGAGGCTATAAACCTGGTTTTTTTAGTTTTAACGTGGAAGGTGGACGCTGTGAGATGTGCGAAGGAGAGGGAACTATAACAGTTTCAATGCAATTTATGGCAGATGTTCATCTAACTTGTGAAACATGTAAAGGAAAACGCTATAAATCTGAGACACTTGAAATTGAATATAGAGGAAAGTCAATTTCTGACCTCTTAGAAACAAACTTAGCGGATGCACTTGCATTTTTTCAAGCTGGGAACGAACGCTTAGACAAAAAGATTGTTGAAAAAATCCAGCCATTAGTTGATGTAGGGTTATCGTATTTGAATGTCGGTCAATCCTCAAGTACAATGAGTGGTGGCGAGGCACAAAGAATTAAATTAGCATCCTTTCTCTCCAAAGGAATAAATGCGCCCTCTACCCTATTTATTTTCGACGAGCCTACCACAGGTTTACATTTTTATGATATTGAGAAATTAGTTATCGCATTCAATGCTTTAATCGATAAAGGGCATTCTATCCTTGTAATTGAACACAATATGGAAGTGATAAAATGTGCGGATTATATCATTGATTTAGGGCCAGTTGGTGGGGACAAAGGTGGATATGTTTTATTTGAAGGAACGCCCGAAGACCTATCTCGTTTGGATGGAAATTCAACAGGGATTTACTTAAAAGATAAATTAAAGCGATAGCAGCTTTAACTTTTCACATATCTCTCCAATGATTTCCTTGGTGTTTTTCTTGCCCTCAATTTTAATAGTTGCTTGATTGTAAAATTCTTTTCTCTCTTTCAATTTAGAGCTAATAAAAGTCTTTAATTCAGCATCATTTAAGTTAGCTATTAGCGGACGAGTAGAATCGCCCTTTAGTCTCTTAAAGATAAGTTCCTCTGGCGCATCGATAAAAATAAGTATACCGCTTTTTTTAAGTAACTCTATGTTTTCTTGACTGCAAGATAATCCTCCACCTGTTGCCACAACTGATTTCTCAATATTACCAATAATTTCTTTCACGATTTTATTTTCCCAAATTCTGAAAGCAATTTCTCCATTTTCAGCAATAAAATCTTTGATATTTGTTTTTACTTTTTTTTCGATGAGCAAA
>SYKJ01000021.1 GCA_005798205.1 Bacteroidota bacterium
TACAATGATCAAGCTAAAGGGTAAAAATCCGTGATGCTTTTTTTCTTTATTTTTAAAAAAAGGGAAAAACTTCCAAACAGCGTAAACCATTCCCATATTCGCAAATTGCGCAAAAAGAATTGCCAAAGAGAAAATCAGGTTGACAACTCCAATTTGTTCTGTAGATAAAATGAGTAAAAAGAGAAGACCTTTATTCACATAGCCCAGAGACAATCCGCAATAGGAAATGAGCATGGTACGCAAAGAATCTTTTTGAACTATTCCCATAAATGATTTGAACAAAGATAAGAGATAGTCTTAAATAAAATAGAGTGCTTAATTATTGTTAATTTTAACACAATTAATTTGTGTGAAAAAAGTTTTAATTATAACGTATTATTGGCCTCCCAGTGGCGGAAGTGGTGTTCAAAGATGGCTGAAATTTGTAAAATATTTTCGAGAATTTGGAATTGAACCAATTGTTTTAACGGTAGATTCGGAATATGCCGCTTTTCCAAATTTAGATGAAAGCTTAGAGCAAGAAATACCAGTTGGAATTGAAGTTCACAAAACTCAAGCAAAAAGTCCCTTTGGATTTTATTCTAAAATCAAAAAAGGTAAGATTCCCAATAGCGGTTTTGCTGGAGTTGGAAAAGAGAGTCTATTAGACAAATTATTTCGCTTCATTCGCGGAAATTTCTTTATTCCCGACGCGCGAATTGGTTGGAATAAATTTGCTTTAGAAAAAGCCAAAGAATTAATTCAGCTTCATGCAATCGACACGGTAATTACAAGCTCTCCACCACATTCCACCCAATTAATTGGACTCCAATTAAAAAAGGAATTTAAAATAAAATGGATTGCTGATTTACGTGACCCTTGGACGGAAATTTATTATAACAAGTTACTTTTTAGATCAAACAGGGCGAAGAAAATCGATTATCGATATGAACAAGCTTGCTTACAAAATGCAGACACTTTAGTTGTTGTGAGTGAGGATATTAAAAGATGTTTTGGAGAGCGAAGTAAAACTATTTTAGAAAAAATACATGTAATTCCAAACGGATTTGATGAAGAAGATTTTTCCGACAAAAAAATAAAAAATGATTCAGATATAAAATACATTTCCTATGTTGGAAATCTAGGCTTGCAATATCCTATTGAACGTTTTTTAAAAGCATTTTCTGAGTTAGTCCAACAAGAGAAGCAATGGCGAATTCGATTTATAGGTAATGTAAGTCAAACCGTAAATTCAGAAATCCAAAAATTAGGTTTAGAAAAATGGGTGACATTTATTCCATACGTAGAGCATAAAAAAGCCGTTGAATACATGATTAATTCGGATGTGCTCTTACTTATTATACCAGAAAGTGAGAATAACAAAGGTATTTTAACAGGAAAGCTATTTGAATACATTGCAACAGGAAATCCTATAATTTACATAGGACCTGAAAGTGGTGATGCTGTTACAATTCTGAAAGGAATTGAGGGTCTTTCTTATTTAAACTTTAATTCTGAAGAGAAAATTCTGCCTTTTTGTTCTTCCATTGTGATGAACTTTAAAGAATCAAAACAAATTAATTACATTTATTCACGAAGAAATCTGGCGGAAAAATTTGCTAAATTGTGTATAAGCTAATTCTATTTTTCTATGGAAAATAAAGAAAATGTAAAAAAATATTACGACAACTATGTTGGCCGACAAAGGAAACAGGGAATAACTCCCCGACATCGCTTTATTTTAAAAAGATTAAAGCAATATGGCTTGAAATCAAATTCTAAAGTTTTAGAGATAGGAAGTGGAATAGGAACTTTGAGTGAGCTAATTGTAAAAGAGGTGAAAAATGGGTATTTTCTTGGTTGCGATATTTCAGAGAGAAGCATTGAAGTTTGTAATGCTGAATTGAAACATTCTTACACAGATTTTTTAGTTACAGACATGTCCAATTTTAAAAGTGATAAACAATTTGATTTTATTGTTTTTCCAGATGTTTTAGAGCATATTCCAGAAAGTGAGCACGCCCTGATTTTTCAAAATATATCAAAGTGTGTACACGAAGATTCAATTGTTGTCATCAATATTCCTGAGCCAAAATACTTGAATTGGGTGCGACACAATCGGCCAGAATTGTTGCAAATAATTGACCAATCTTTGTCGATGCAAGACTTAATGAATAACACTTACTCCGCAGGATTTTTCCTCGAAGAAATTTTACCTTACGCTATTCACACAAATGTTCCGAACTATTTAAGTATTATCTTCTCGAGAAAAGCTGAGTTGTCAGAAATGAAAATGAAAGGTGGCTTTGGAAAATTATGGGATAATCTGAAATATAGATTTTTATAAGCATGAAATCCCCATTAGTTTATATCCATAATGGAAGCTCCACTTTTGTTGAAAAGGATATTAAAATATTAAATGAAAATTATGCTGTAAGCGTATTTCATTTTAAAACACAGAAAAAAATAGCTGTACCCCTCCAATTTATTTTGGAATTACTATTTCTAATAAAAAACAGAAAGAGTAAAATAACGATAATACAGTTTGCAGGATATCACTCTTTTTTACCAATTATTATAAAAAAAATTGTGAATGCAAAATGTGTAATTATTCTTGGTGGCACAGATTGCGTTTCTTTTCCATCTATCAAATATGGTTCATTTCTTCGACAACCTCTTCGCTTTTTCACTTATTTCAGCATAAAAAATGCCACGCACTTATGTCCAGTTGACAAGACATTGGTAGAATATGTTTATTCCTATCAAGAATTAGATTTTAAAACCCAAGGATATCTCGCACATTTCCCTAAAATTAAAACTCCATATACTGTCATTTTTAATGGGTATGAAAAAGAAAATTGGTATGTGAAAAAAAAAGAAAAAAACTCCTTTGTTACCGTTGGTTCAAATTTAGGTTCACGCTTTGGAATCGGATTAAAAGGAATAGACTTAATCTTAGAAATCGCTGATTTTTTTCCTGAGGCAGAATTTTATATTGTTGGCGGCAAAGCGATTCAAAAGGAAGTTTCAAAAAATATTCACCTGTTGGAAACAATGCCCAATAACGAACTTCCTAAATTTTTGGCTACAAAAGAGTTTTACCTGCAACTTTCCTTAAGCGAAGGGTTCCCGAATGCACTTTGTGAAGCAATGCTGTGCGGATGTATTCCAATTGTGTCAAATGTTGGCGGAATGCCAGAAATTGTAAAAGAAGTTGGGGGAATTTTACAAACGAAATCTGTAAGTAAATTAAGAGAACTTCTCAACGAATATATGATGAAAGAGGAACAGGAAAGAAAGAAAATTTCTGAAAATGCTCGCTTAAGAATAAGCGAAAAATACACCTTGGAAAGTAGGAGAGCAAATTTACTTGGACTTATTTCTCGTCTTTAGAATTCTCAGAAGTAATTGTTGTGCGGCATTCCTTTCCAATAACTAAACCCAAAGACAAAAGTAAAAGTATCGATCCAATCATAGAAAAATTACTCGCTTTTTTAAATGATTCAGGCTCAAACTTCCATTCAATTTTGTGCTTTCCCGCAGGAATATTAGCTGCTCGTAGAATGTAATTAGCACGAAAAACTTTGTCAGTCTTTTTACCATCAATGTAACAATTCCAACCTTCAGTATAATAAACTTCACTAAAAACGGCATTCATAGGAAGTGTAGAATTTGAGGAATATGTTAATGAATTAACGTCGTATTTACTTAAGGAAATAGTTGCATTTGTATCAATTTTATTGATAGGGGCTAAATAGCTATTAAATTCCTTGTTTACAATCGCTGTATTACTGAGGTCATTTTCACCTAGAGCTTTCATTTCTTCGTTGCTATTTTTTACTTGCTTCACATCAGTTACAAACCAAGCTGCTCCATTTGCATTTGTGTTTTTTACTGGATTCTTCGTTCTGTCAACAATTAAATATTTGGTATTCAACATATTCAAAACAGCATTTGAGTCAGTAACTGCGATTTCATCAACTTGAATTGTGTCAAAAATTTGTTCCGCATTTTCATTTGTCACAATACCAGTCATTCCATAAGCTTGGAATTTGATATTTTTAGCCATTCCAATTTCACGATTTATGCGATTCAATTCATCAAAAATGTAGAAATCAACAAGCTCCTGATAACGCTTTAACTTAGCACCGTGATATCCTCCAATACTTTTGTGAAAATAACTCGTATTTGTTTCTGCAAAGGGATTTGAAAAAGAAAGAACACGGTAATTTGTATTAAGATTTAATATGCCAAATTGTGCCAATAAATTATTATTCTCTGAGTCTACGTTTTTGTAGTGAATCGAATTCATCATTTTAGATTCTAAAGAACTTACTTTTTTGTTAAAGTTGGGAATCGAGTTCTTTTCTTTCTCTAAAATAGAATTATCGGCAGTTTGGGGCAAATTTGGGAGTGCGGCCAATGCATTTTCCTCATAATACTTGTAAACTCCAGCATCCTCACTCGTATTTAAATAACGGTTAGAAACAGAAATATTATCATATGCAACAAGACAAACAGCAATAATTATCAGAACTCTGTTTGTTAACTTCGCATATACTGCAAGTAAAACTATACCACAAGAGAATAAAACCATTAAAATTGAGCGCAAAAGATCGCTTTTAAAAAGAGCAATTCTTGTATCTATTAATGCTTGTTTTAAACCAAGCAATTGTGATACATCTTGATTTCCGTTTATTGCATCATTGAACTGCATTACTTCTTCAGTTCTCAAGAAAGATCCTGATAAAGAAGGGAAAAGATAAAGAAGCACAACGCTAAGCGCAATTCCACCGCACACAAATAAGTATGTTTTTTTATTTTCAGTTAGTCCAGTTTTCTTGAAAAGGCTATCTAGAAATAGAATTCCTAGTGCAGGAACCATTACTTGCAACAATACCAGTATCATTTTTGAATCGCGAAATTTATTATACATCGGAAATTTATTAATGAAAAAGTCATTAATTCCTCCAGGATCATTTGATGCTAACAGGATTGCTAGAACGCTAATTACTAAGAATGGCCACTTAATATTATCTTTGATTAATATCATGCCAATCAAAAAAAATGTAA
>SYKJ01000022.1 GCA_005798205.1 Bacteroidota bacterium
CATCCCCGCAACAGTAATTGCTTTTCTTTGGGTAAAAAATAAACCTCCATTTGTTGAAAAGGCTTCAAATAATATTACATAAACTCCAATACTTGCTTTGCTAGATTTATCTGTTAAGCCATCCCAAGATAGCGTTCCTTCTGTTCCAAGTAATTCATTAGAACAAATTGTTCTGATTAGACGACCTCTATCGTCATAAATAGTTAGTTTACCAAGCATTCCAGCCTCACTCATCTGGTAATTGAATTGAACTATATCCTGGTAACCGTCATTATCTGGAGATAGTATTTCACTCGATAAAGAAAAATCGCCATTTGATACTGCAGGGAAATACTGAGAATTTTTTCTTCCAGGACTTGCAAAACCAATACTCTCGGAAGCAGAATGCCAATTATACGAACTGCTCGAGAGACCCTTGGGATCAATCCGTTCTAATGAAACGCCATTTGTATTATCGAGTAGATCAAAATGCCATGTGTCCAAATACGAAACTTGATCGATTATTTCAGAATTGTAAATTATGTATACAGTGCCTGAATCGTTATTATAACTAGGTAATTCAGAGTAAATAAATTTGCCTGGAACCGCAAAAAGATAATTTTCCTTCACGAAACTCGAGTCCTTTCCAACTACGACATAATCGGCAGGCATTAGAAGATAATTACCTGAAATTGTTTTAAAATTTGATATGGTATCATTATCAAAATTTGCAAATTGCCAATCTTTTAAATTGAAAACTTTATCCGAATTATTATAGAGTTCAATCCAATCTTGACCTCCATTCAATGGGTTTTGTAAAATTTCATTAATAATCAGCTCACCTTTCTCCGGGGTAGCAGGTAAAATAAATACTCCATTCCAACCGATACTGTTCAACCAACAGTCAGCAATAGGATTTATAGAATAATTGTAAAGCTGAGAGGGAGTTATCGTTTCATTGAATTGAACGGTCATCATTGTTGGATGTTCTCCTTGAATGTCTCTATTTTGAATCGTTAAACTTGGATCAAAAGAAAGAGTGCACAAAACTAATGAGAGAGAATCCATGCCTTCGCTAAAATGAAATTCCAATAAATTAGGCGCTGAAGCTAGTACCAAATCAATAGTGGGTCCTTCTGTATCAACTGCTGCGTTGTAAACAGAATTTATTATTCCCGGTGTGCCACCTAAAGCTGCATTGGAAGCAATCCAATTATCTTGGTCTGAACAGGGATCATTAAGATTAATAAGCTCTAAAGAATAACCACCTTCTTTCTTTATCTCATCTTGATACCAATCATCTGTATAAGAAAGTTGATCCAAGACAAGCCCAAAATTATCTTTTAAAATTAAATCATCTGAGGCATTGTTTAAACTTGGAAAACTTGTTACTCCACATGTTAAAGAAGTAAATAAGGGGATATTTGCACTTGCAGTTACAATTTTATATTCTCCGGGTAAGAGCCAAGATGCTAACATGTTTCCTTCACTGCTGGCATCGCATATTTTCCATCCTTCAATGTTAAAAACCTTTGTGCTTTTATTGTAAATTTCTACATATTCAACTTCAGGCAATCCTATTATTGGACTTGGATCAGGGAAAAACTCTGTTATTATTACATCTCCTTTTACAACTGTATCAGCTACCAAATATTGAAATTGAGCACTTTGATTATTCGTTGCAATATTACCCACTAAATCACTTATTGAACTTGCTAAAAGCGTATAGCTTGTTCCATTTTGAAGTGGTGAAAGGGGTGTAATATGAACTAAAGCTGGATTGTTTAAATCGAGTGTTGCACTCGAAGCACTCTGAAAAGGTAAAATATCATAATTATTTATATTCTCGCCACTTAAGCTTGTAATTGCCTCGTTGAAAAGAACGTCAATTTGCAGTGCTGAAATTGCAGTTGCACTGATTAAAATTGGTGGATTAGTATCCACTATTTCATCGCCAACGTAAATATTATCGTAGTAAAATTTATTCGCATTACTTAAAGTGTAAACACAGAGCATGCCAAAATATGAACCAATGCTATTTGAGTTATCAGTTCCAGAGGCAATTTGAGAAAAATTTGCTCCGCCAGTAAAATCTGCATAGATTGACCATAAACCAACAGATGAACGGACTACTTTTACAGCGACATTAAAACTAGCTGCAATTTGGCCATCAGCACCTGCACAAATTTGTGTTGAAATACCGTTTACAATTTTAAACAAGCGAATTGCATCTACTGTTAGTGCTTCTCCGAATTGCAGATAATAACCATTTTGAACGAGTGTTAAGTCAGTATTATCAGCACTAAGAAAAACCCTGCCGTAATTGCTGGCTGATGGAGAGAAAGTTTGTTTTACCCAAAATCTCCATTCTTTATCATCTAAAGTGCTTAATCCATGTTGTGAAGATAGATAAGAAGTGTCACCAAGCGTATTATTAACCTGTAATTGTGAGGAAGAATTTACAACAAAATCAGAGCTTGTTCCCTCCCATATTGGATTAAGGTTAAAATTCCCATCTGTGAAATCTTCATTTATTTGAGAATGGATAATTCCAAAAAAAAGCAAAAAAGGTATTAAAAAACACTGTTTCAATGTGGTAATTTTACTCCAAATATAAAGAAATTTTATCCTTAAATAGTTAGTATTAAAAAGAATGAAGTTGCTGAGGTAGTGATAACTCAGAAATACTATTTTTAAATTAGAAGAATGGGGCAAAAAAAAATTATACTCTCCTCTTTTTCATTACAACTTTTTAAGTAAGTTTTCTGAAAAAATCGAACTAAGTAGCCGAAATTATTTAAAAAACATTATGCCCTTATGTTCAAGAGTAAAAAACATTGTCATATTAACGATTGCTGGCAATAGTTTTGATTATTTTCTTGCATTTTCTTTTAAAAACTTTTAACTGTATGAAATTTTGCTTTTGTAACCCTTTTTCATGTTTAGCCTTATTCATGTATATTGAAAGAGACTATAAATTATAAATTTTTATTATGAAAAAGTTAGTATTAGTATTAGCCGTTGCATTTACCGGAGTATTAAATGCACAAAATGTAGACGAAACTAAATCAATTAATAAGATTGTAGAAACGTTTAAATCAATTGACGGAATGTTATTATCAACATCTAAGTTAGATCAATTGTATTCAGATTTGTCTGAGTTAACTTTTGTAAATGAAGTTTTATTTACAAAAGTTAGCTATTTTGATAATCAAAATTCTTTAGATGTATATGGGTATAACAATATATTTAAAACTACAAATTTTTTAAATGATCAAAAAGATAAATTAGTAACGGTTGATATCGATTTATCCAATGTTACTAGTCCTAATAGATTAAAATCTAGTACGCAAATCGAAATTTCTATTTTTTATACAAATGATTTAGGAGCTTTGACACAAAATTACTTAAGCATATACATTAGATATGGTGCAATTATTTGGATTAGTGAATATACAGATGCTCCTGCTAGCTCGTAATATTTTTGCAGATTAAAAACATAAAAAATGGGATAACTAGTTATCCCATTTGCACTTATTAGAAATTAAATTCTATTTTTGGGCTTACTCTTACCATTACTGCAAATCCGAGTATCCATTAGTTTAAAAAATGACAGTTTCTAAATTTTCTTTTTTAGTCTTTGTTTTCTGCACTTTAAGCTCCTTTTCTCAACTTAGTATTGTCCCGACTTGGAATAAAAATCCTTTGAAACTCAAAGATGTTTATTTTACTGAGAATAAAGATTCAATAAGCTTTTCCACACTAAAAATGTATTTATCGGATTTTAGATTTCAAGAAAGAGAAAGCGGCCAAATTAAAACGATAGACACCTTAATTTTTTACGATTTATCCGATAGTTCCACGCATACATTTCTGAAAGATATTACAATAGAAAACTATGAGACGCTCACCTTTACGCTTGGTTTGGATAGCGTAAAAAACGTTTCTGGTGAATTAGAAAATGCTTATGACCCTCTTCTGGGAATGTATTGGGCTTGGAATACCGGCTACATCAACCTCAAATTAATGGGAAAAAGTAATGCCTCACTTTCAAAAACACAAAATTTTGAATTTCATCTCGGCGGTTATCGCTCTCCTTTCCCAACTGCGCAAAATGTGAAAATAGCTTTAAATGATCAGCAGATACATTTTGATGTAAGTCAACTTTTTTCTGAATATATTTCCCTAAAAAAATTACAGTACATCATGTTGCCAGGTCGGGAAGCCTTTTTAATTTCGCAGGGTCTGCCTTTTTGCTTTCATTAATTTATGAATCGGTTTTTTATTTTCTTATTCACCTGCTTTTGTATATGCGTGCTTTCTTTCACATATATGGAATTTACTCCATCTCCCTTTTATCATCCTGTAAGTTGGCCAAAAACAAGCTATTATTTTAAAGGTAATCCAGTAGATGGCGAAAAATTTGAGCTAGGAAGAGCTTTATTCTATGATCCTATTCTTTCGCGCGATTCAACAATTTCATGCGCTTCTTGTCACTTGCAATATACTGCCTTTGCACACGTAGATCATGCAACTAGCCATGGGATTGAAGGACGCATCGGCAGGAGAAACGCGCCAAGCCTTGCAAATTTAGCATGGCGAAAATCATTTCATTGGGACGGAGGCGTTACAAATTTAAATGGACAAGCTATCAATCCGATTACGCATGTCGATGAAATGGATATGTATTTAGATTCCTTAATGTACCGCCTTGATCGCTCGCCAATTTATTCTGCTGCTTTTAAGCGTACTTTTGATACGGAAGATATTCGACCTTTTCATTTGGTTAAAGCACTCGCGCAATATACCGTTTCGCTTGTTTCCGCTAATTCTAAATACGATAAAGTTGTTCGCGCCGAGGATGGCGTTGAATTTACAGAACAGGAAAAAAAAGGTCAACTATTATTTAATAATTTCTGTAGTTCTTGTCACAAAGCACCATTTTTTGCTAATGAAGAGTTTAAGTCGAATGGTCTTTCCCTTGATCCAAATTTACGTGATTTTGGGCGTATGGAAATAACAGGAAATAAGCGCGACTCACTACTTTTTATGGTGCCTACTCTTCGAAATATTGAATACAGTTTCCCCTATATGCACGACGGAAGGATAGCGAAACTGAAAGATGTTATTAAGCACTATACCCTACTCGATTATTCAAATCCTTTGATTAGCAAAGAATTGAGAGAAAATCCAGTAAAGCTTTCAGAAAACGTACAGAAAGATTTGTTGGCTTTTTTAAAAACATTTACGGATAAAACTTTTTTATTTGATGAACGATTTAAGTATTCAACGATTAAGTAATTTTGAGCAGAAGATTATATTAATTTAAACCACTTAATAATAAATAAAAATTACAGACATGAAAAATTTAATCCTTTCAATATTTACATTGGTCTCCATGTCCATAATAAGTCAAACTAATCCGGCAATAACCTCTTGGCTCCAGAATACAAGTGCTACAGGAAGCTATTACATGGCAGGAAATCCGGTTACAATTTCAAATAATATTCTTGTAAATTGCCAAGCAGTTCAATATTCAAATTCATGGGTTTATGTCTCTACGAAAGGAATACCCTCGTATCCTACAGGGCCATTTTTAGATGGTAATCCCTCATCGGCGACCAGTCAAAATGCCATTTTTAAGCTGTCCTTAAATCCGGTTCAAAATACAGGTAATCCAACAAATACAACAGCAGGGAACATCGGAATTTTCATCAACGGCGTTGCTCTTTTTGATTACCGAGACGGGATTTCGTGGAAAAACTCAACCAATTCACTTGCTGGAGGTCCACTCGGAGGAATGGGAGATGGAGTTTGGAACCGAGACGCTATTTTAGCGGAAAGAGCAGGTTTCGATTGTTCAAAAGGTCATCCTGCAATGGGAAATTACCACCACCATCAAAATCCGAGTGCCTTTGATTTAGATTTAACAGTTATATCCAATATTTGTGATATTTATGCTGCTGATGGTTTATATGCAATTAATGCCAGCCAACATTCGCCACTTATTGGATATGCCTATGATGGATTTCCAATCTATGGAGCGTATGGATACGCAAATACCGATGGAACTGGAGGAATTACACGAATAAAATCGAGTTATCAATTGAGAAATATCACAACAAGGACGACTTATTCCAATGGGCAAACTGTAACCGCTGGACCACCTATTTCTGCTACCTATCCATTGGGTTATTTTAGGGAAGATTATGAATTTATTGCCAATGCAGGACAAGATTATGTAGACGTTCACAATGGTAGAATTTGCGTAACTCCTGAATATCCGAATGGAATCTATTGCTATTTTGCAACTGTTGATGCCAACTGGAATTCTGCCTATCCGTATGTTGTTGGCCCAACTTTTTATGGAACAAAAACAGGAGCTAAAGTTACCAATATTACAGAATCGGTAAGCACTTATACTTCAACAGCCGAACTTTCTGAAAATAAAAATATAGAAGTTAAAATTTTTCCTAATCCATCAAATGATGTGTTAATGGTTCAACTTAGTGATTTAACGAAAGAGAATATTACTATAAAATTAGTTGACCTTAGTGGCAAGATAATTGCCACAAAAATAATTTACCAAGGAAGTACGATCGCATATTTTGATATTAGCACATTGTATAGCGGAAACTACTTGTTAAAAGTTGGTGAGGGAGAAAAACAACAAACAATGAGTGTAACTATATTGGATTAAGATTTTTTAATAAATTTATTAATTGAAACTAACGACCATGAAAAAAGTTCTACTATTTACTATCTTGACGCTCAATTTAATTTTTACCTACTCGCAATCTGGTATAATTTACAATTTTACTTTTAGAATTGATAACGAGCTTGTCACTCAAATGAAAGTTCAGAATAAAGACTACAAGATCTTAAACATTGCTACGATTGAAGATTTACCGAAAGAATTATCAGATACTCTTGCCTTAGTCAGTGAGCAGCTAATCGGCACATATTTAAATGCTGAAATTACAAGTCTTATGCCGGAAGAAAAATTAATAATGGGAGCCCTACCTGAGCATTTGATGTATCTGCCAGCCAACTTTTTTAAGAAAGCACTAAAACTTGCCCCTGACAAAAATCACTACATCGATATAAGTTGCCATATTGCCGCAAATGGTGGTGTGGTAGTTACACTTTTGCCTAAAAAATATTCAAAAGTAAAACCTAAATTAACACTTAGTATTAAGGTTTACGACATGGATAAAAACCTTATTGAAACCAAAGAATCTGTTCTCAAAGATTTCGAAAATTTACGTTCAGTTACCTTTGAAGACACTTATGGAATTAAGGGGCTTAGTCAAAATACGGATGTCGTAACCGTTTCTGAGACTATTGACGCTAATGACATTCTTAGAATGTATGTTCTTGGCTTAATTGAAGCCCTTAAGTAAGAAAAAACAAACATCATTTATATTTCCAATTCCCTTTGCGTATTTTTGTACTATGCAAGTAGAACGTCCAATATCAGATTGGATTCCAATGTCTTTGAAAGAAGCGCAAAAAAGAGCTTGGGATGATTTTGATGTTATTCTTATCTCCGGAGATGCATATGTTGACCACCCCGCTTTTGGAACGGCTGTCGTTAGTCGAATCATAGAAGATGAAGGCCTAAAAATTGGAATCGTTGCACAACCAAATTGGAAAGATGACCTCAGAGATTTTAAGAAATTAGGAAAGCCACGACTATTTTTTGGTGTTACGGCAGGCTGCATGGACTCCATGGTGAACCATTATACTGCTAATAAGCGCTTGCGCTCCACAGATGCTTACACGCCCGGAGGACAAGCAGGTTTTCGACCAGATTATGCATCCATTGTTTATTCTAAAATTTTAAAAGAACTTTTTCCTGATGTGCCGGTAGTTCTCGGAGGAATTGAGTCTTCGCTGCGTAGAGTTACTCATTATGATTACTGGAAAGATGAATTAATGCCAAGTATTTTAGTGGATTCAAAAGCTGATTTATTGGTGTACGGCATGGGCGATCAACCACTGCGCGAATTGTTAAGGTTGCTTAAAAAAGGAGTTCCCTTTGAGCAAGCTAAAACCTTGAAACAAGTAGCTTTTTTACAAGAAAATACACTTCCCCTGCCAAAGAATAAAAATTGGGAAACAGTTGAATTAGCGAGTCACGAAGTTTGCTTGGAAGACAAAATAAAATATGCTGCAAATTTTAAAATTGTGGAAGTAGAGTCCAATAAATGGGAGGCCAATCGAATAACACAAGCGGTTGATGAACGAATATTAGTGGTAAATCCGCCTTACAAAACCATGGACGAAAATGAAATCGATCGCTCTTTCGACCTGCCCTACACGCGTTTGCCTCATCCGAAATACAAAAAAAGAGGGGCAATTCCTGCTTACGATATGATTAAGTTTTCCATCAATATGCACAGGGGTTGTTTTGGTGGCTGTAGTTTTTGTACTATTTCTGCGCATCAAGGGAAATTTATTGCTTCGAGAAGTGAAAAATCTATTTTGGCAGAAGTGGAGGAAGTGGTTGCTCACCCTGAATTTAGAGGGTTTATTTCTGATTTAGGTGGCCCTTCTGCAAACATGTATAAAATGAAAGGCAAAGACGAGGCGATTTGTGCCCGTTGCACTTCGCCAAGTTGTATACATCCTGTTATTTGTAATAATTTGGATACCTCACATAAACCCATGACGGACTTGTATCGTAAAGTTGACGCACATCCAAAAGTGAAAAAAGCATTTGTGGGCTCAGGTATTCGCTACGATTTACTGGTGGATGATTTTAATAAGAATAATGAGGATGGCAATCACGATGAATACATTGAACAAGTAATTACGCGTCATGTAAGTGGGAGACTAAAAGTTGCCCCCGAACATACCTCAGATGCAACATTAAGGGTAATGCGAAAGCCATCTTTTAAGTATTTTCATAAATTCAAAGAGAAATACGATAAGATTTCGGAGAAACACGGACTCAAACAGCAGTTAATCCCCTATTTTATATCTTCTCATCCGGGTTGCGAAGAAGAAGACATGGCAAATTTGGCTGCAGAAACCAAAGACATGGGATTTCAATTAGAGCAAGTGCAGGATTTTACGCCAACTCCAATGACAGTAGCAGAAGTAATTTATTACACAGGTGTTCATCCGTATACATTAAAGCCAATTAAAACAGTAAAAACAAAAGAAGAAAAGTTGAATCAAAATCGTTTTTTCTTCTGGTATAAGCGCGAAAATAAAGATTGGATAAAACAACGCTTGGAAAAGGCAAAAAGACCTGATTTAATTGAAAAATTAATTGGTGATTCAAAACCCACCGCTGGAAAACCTATTCCAAAATGGTTAGAGGAAAGAAGAAGAAAAGGAAACTAAATATTTTTTTGTGATTAAAAAAAGACCTAGCATATTAATTTTAATAGGAAGTATCCTCTTTCTTGTAGCGAGTTTTATATTTACAATAATCGTCCATTTTTTTATTTTTCCATTAA
Organism: Bacteroidota bacterium; assembly: GCA_005798205.1. Next base: position 9,450 of record SYKJ01000022.1, read on the forward strand.
ATAATTTAACAATTATTATTATCCCTATTATCTCTGGAAGCCTAGCTTATGTTATCTTTTATTATTTATTAAAACGATTTATTAATACGCGACTTTCACAAATTTATAACTCGATTCAACTGAAGCAAGGTTCTGCATATGACTCCAAAAAATCGATTGATATTCAAATAGATCAAGCAGAAATTGAAGTTGCAAATTGGAAAAAAGATAGAAATATTGAGATTACACGCTTAAAAGAACAAGAACAATTTAGACGAGAATTTTTAGGAAACCTTGCTCACGAACTTAAAACACCTGTATTTTCAATTCAGGGATATATTTTAACCCTTCTTGAAGGAGGTTTAGAAGATAAAAGGGTTAATCGTTCTTTCTTGGATCGAGCTGCAAAAGCTACTGACCGGATAGCAAGTATTTTAGAAGATTTAGATCAAATCACTAAATTAGAAGTAGATGAACTTAAAAATGAAATTCGTTCGTTTAATATTGTTGAAGTAATAAAAGAAACTTTTGATTCATTTGAATTTCAAGCAAAAAATAAAGAATATAATTTGATGCTTGCAAAAGAATATTCTCCAATTTATGTTATGGCAGACCGAACAAAAATTGGGCAAGTTTTTACAAATCTGATTGGAAATTCTGTGACTTATGGAATAATGAAAGGTACTTGCACAATAAGTCTTATTCAAATAGATGAGTTTATTGAGATTGAAGTTAGTGACGATGGTCCAGGAATTGATACGGAGCATCACAATCGTTTATTTGAACGTTTTTACAGAGTAGAAAAAAGCAGAAATCGGCACGAAGGTGGCTCGGGTTTGGGTTTGGCAATAGTAAAACACATTATTGAATCCCACGGACATAAAATCTACTTGAAAAGTGAGTTTGGTGTAGGAACGACTTTCTTTTTTAACCTTAAGAAGAGTGATATTTCTGGTCCCTCGAGTTCAAGAGGAGTCCCATTAAATTAAACGACACAAATTTGTGCTACTCATGAGTGAAAAACAAGTTTTTACCCTACAGCAAGTTGTTCGATCAATAAAAAAAACAATTGAAGATCGCTACACTCAAAATTATTGGGTAAAAGCAGAAATGCATAAATTAAATCGTTATCCAAGCGGCCATGCTTTTCCAGAATTAGTACAAAAAGACGAGGATAAAATTGTTGCTCAAATCACAGGTACAATCTGGAAACAACAACTTGAACGCATAAATTCTAAATTTATTCAGGTGGTAAAAGAACCATTGAAAGAGGGCACAACGCTTCTACTTTTGGTGAAGATTAACTACAGTGAAATGTATGGCTTAGGATTGCAAATTTTGGATATAGACCCTTCATTTTCTTTGGGTGAGCTTCAAAAACAACGAGAGGAAACCTTACGAAAACTTGAAAAAGAAGGTTTACTCAATCTCAACCAAAAATTGCATTTTCCCTTGCTTCCAAAACGAGTTGCAATTATCTCAGCTGATTCAAGTAAAGGCTATTCAGATTTTATGGAAATTTTAAAGGAAAATGAAAATTCCTTTTACATTTTTACACATCTATTTAATGCCTATGTTCAAGGTGATATTGCGGTTCAAAGTATCATTTCCGCGCTTTCAAAAATAAAAAAAGTAAAAGAGCATTTTGACATCGTTATTATTGTTCGAGGTGGTGGTGCTGAAGTAGGTATGACTTGTTACAACAATTATGAACTCTGCAAAGCCATCGCCGAATTTCCCTTGCCAATTTTAACGGGTATTGGTCACTCCACGAATCTCAATGTTGCTGAAATGGTTGCTTTTAGGAATGAAATTACCCCAACTAAATTAGCGGAATTCATACTTCAAACCTTTCGTGAATTTGAACAAGAAACAAAACGCCTAAATCTTGAAATAATAAACTTTGCAAAGCAACTAATTTCCAAAACAAAGCATGAATTTTCTGGAGAAGTACAGCTCTTTAAACACATTTCACTTCGTTTTACTGAGTCACAAAAAAATGAACTATTACAGCAAGTCGCACTTTTTCAAAATACTGCTCGTTACTTCATGAAAAATGAAAAAAATGCCATTGCGAACTTAAAATACGATTACCACATTGTCAGTAAACAAATTATTACAGCAGAGAGAAGTAATTTATCTTTAGTAAGTAGTCCAATAAAAAATAACCTGAACTACTTTTTTGAGAAAAGAGCAAAAGAACTAGAGCAATTTGAGAAAACTGTACATATTTTAAGTCCTAGCAATGTTTTAGAAAGAGGTTACAGCTTGACTTTATACAAAGGGAAAATCGTTTCTCCGAAAAATAAACCAAAAAAAGGGGACTTACTCGAAACTAAAACAAATGCTTTTACGCTGACCTCAAGAGTTGAAAATTCGAGCGAAAATAACGAAGAAAACGCTTAATGGGTTTTTGTCATCGACTCAGGAACACAAATAATAAAATCTGCTTTACCAATATTTTCTGAGTCCAACTTATCAATATTTTTTTGTGTAACAGTGGAGATGGTCATTGCTTTTATTTGTGGTTTTGCTTGCTGCATGTACCAAAGTATTCCTTGGTAATAATCAGAATGAAAAGCGCCATTAAAATGAAGAACTACTGTGTTTTCTTGCATCGATTTTAAAATAAATTTTGCCATTGTTGCATCTTTAAATGCCTGGGCTTCAACCATTCCTTTTCCTTTGCTTGGAAACATTTCTCGAACGGCAATGTATTGAGAAAGAGTCGTATCCAGTGGGAAATAATTATCTGCCATTTGTGAACGAACGGATGGAGAAAGTGTATCCAAAGCAGCCCTCCCCTTTTTAAACAAAAGAGAAGCATATTTTCGCTCCACATTGGAGGCAACACAAACTAACTTTTTATCTTTTGCAAAATCTACTAAGGGTTTGTAATCAGTAGCGTAATTTGGCCATAAGCGACAAGAGTCTTTGAATTGTTTCTCATTCAATTCTCCAGATAAATACCGATCTAAAATGGCTTGCTGATCCTGCTCAAACATTTCAAATCCTAAAACTAAGTTTGCTTTATGTTTATCATAAAGTGAAAGCATTAATTCGTATTGCAGCCAATGAGTAATTGGATTATCGTGGAATTCTCCGAAAAGAATTAGCTCTTTTTTATCTGAAAAAATACACATCTTCTTGTAGCTTACAGATTTGCCTTTTGAATTATAAATCTTAAAAGCTCGCTCATTTTGAGTAAAAACAGTAGAGAAAAAAAGAAGGCAAATTCCAACTAAAAGAGTTTTTGATACATGGATTTTAACTGAGAAAAGGTAAATTTGAAACATATTGCGTATTTTTATTCAAATGTATCGATTCTTATTTACATATTTATTTTTGTGTAGTCTTCATGGGCTTTACTCTCAGGGTTTTCAAGTCAACTTTCAAGGGCAAAAACAGCAAGGAATGGGTTTTGCTGGCACAGCGCTTTTTCACGATGGATCAAGTATTTTTTACAACGCTGGTTCTGTTGCATTTTCGAAAGAAAATTCAATAAATCTTGGTGTAACGCCAATTTTTGCCAATGTTTTGTATGTTGATTCTGCTACTGGAAATGCTTATCGAACGGAAAATCCTGTAGGAACTCCATTTAGTGCTTATGGCTTATTTCAGGTAAAAAAACTAGAAAAATTTAGATTTGGACTTGCAATTTACACCCCTTTCGGAAGCACTGTTCAATGGGAAGAAAATTGGATTGGTCGTTTTGCGATTACGCGATTAAAACTACAAGCGATTTATTTTCAGCCAACCATTTCGTATCGTTTGAGTCCAAAAATAGGAATTGGCGCAGGATTTATCTTTTCAAATGGAAGTGTAAATCTGCAGAAAGATATTCCCGTTCAAGATAGCCTTGGAAATTTCTCTCATGCTGAACTTAACGGAAAAGCGAATGGCTTTGGTTATAATCTAGGCATTCATTTTCAGGTAAATGACAAATTTTCTATGGGTTTAAGTTACCGGTCCAAAATTAAAATGGCCCTAAAACAAGGTGCGGCAACATTTACCGTACCTCCCTCTTTAAACACCAATTTTCCAAATGGAAATTTTTCTGGGTCACTTCCGCTACCAGATGTTGCAACAATCGGCTTTGCCTATAAAGTTTCAAAAAAGTGGACCCTTGCAATCGATATCAACCATGTTGGTTGGAAATCATATGACACTCTTGCCTTTGATTATGAATTGAATACCACATCACTTTTAGACACTAAATCGCCAAGAAATTATAAAAATATTTTCGCTTTCAGAGGTGGCGCTGAAATAAGTGCTTTACAATACTTAGACCTTCGATTTGGTGGTGGATTTGGCTTTACGCCAGTACAAGATGGTTATCTCACACCCGAGACGCCAGATGCAAACAGAATTTATGGTACGCTCGGACTTTCCTACCGATTTACCAATCGCTTTTCAATGGATGCCTCACTTTATTATACCCACATAAAACGCGCAGGAAAAAATATTGAAACGAATTTAAATGGTACATTTACCACAAAAGCTCTTGCTCCAGGATTTTCATTAATTTACAAATGGTAGTATGACAAAGTTTTTATGCACTTTTTTGGGTTTTATTCTTGTTCTGCTCGTTTGCTCCTGTAAACCAAAATTTAAACCCGAAGAAATTTCTAAAGGAGAAATTGATCCTACACGATTTGTGATGATTGGTGGTGGTCATACCGCAGGTTACATGGATGATGCGCTCTATGCCGAAGGACAAGAAAATTCATTGGCTAAATTAATAGCTCTTCAACTTGCTTTAGTTGGTGGCAATCAAACTTTCTATCAACCTTTGGTTTCAAGTAATTCCGTGGGCATTGGGTTAACAGGATTATCGCGACTTATATTGGGAAATAAGACAGACTGTAAGGGAATCGTTTCGCTTTCTCCCTTGAGAATAAGTTCCTCAGGTGACCAAACTATATTTAATTCAAATATTTACAATGCAACTCAAAAATTTCAAAATTATGGCATTCCTGGATTAAAATTAAGTGCTGTGTCGACTATGTCTTATGGAATTAGTAATCCATTTTTTGGGAGAATGGCTGCTAACACAACAACAACTGTTTTATCGGATGCTCTTGCAAGTGAGCCGACATTTTTCTCCTTGTTTCTTGGTATCGAAGATGTTTTAGATTTTGCAAAATCTGGAGGTGTAAACAACAATTTAGTTTCCGTTTCTGCATTTCAAACTGCTTACGAAAATTTACTTCAAGCCATTACTGCTAATGGTTCAAAAGGAGTTATCGCAACAATACCAGATGTAACTGAAATGCCCTATTTTACAACTATTCCTTGGAATGGTTTAAATTTAGATGAGGAAAATACAACAACGCTAAACAATATTTACAATCAAATGGGATTTGAATTTCAGCTCGGAAGTAATCCTTTTATGATTGTTGACCCAAATGCGAATAGTTTTGCAGTACGTCAAATTCTTGAAGATGAACTATTCCTGTTAAGTCTTCCGCTTGATTCCGTAAAATGCCATAAAATGGGCACTCTTTTCCCAATTAGAGATGAATTTGTGTTAGATCAAGAAGAACTTATTATTCTCAGAACCAAAATTGCTGAATACAATTCCGTAATTATTTCTCTTGCTAATCAGTACAATCTTGCTGTGGTAAATGTTGCCGAATTTTCAACTAAGTTAAAAACTGGTTTTGCATACAACGGAGTTACTCTCAGTGCAAAATTTGTGTCGGGTGGCGCCTACTCTTTAGATGGTATTCATTTTAATGCAAAGGGAAATGCTTTATTAGCAAATGAATTCTTAAAATCTATCAACTCTAAATACAATTCTCAAATCCCTTTGTTGGATGCTAATTCGTTCAATGCAAATTTATTTCCTTAATTTTAAAACAAAAACATGAAAAATTTTACTCTTTTTTTATCCTTACTGCTAACTCCAATTATATACTCACAATCTCCTTGTGCCTCGGGAAGATATGCATTTGATTTTTTTCAAAATTTTACTTTGACAAGCAATATTACTTATGGGCAAAACACTTCTTTCACTGGAGGTAATACGACATTGAAACTCGATTTATATCAACCAACAGGAGATACTGAAAATGCACGACCTTTAATTATTTTTGTTCATGGTGGTAGTTTTGTAGGTGGCTCAAAAACAGATGGCGACATGGTTTCTATGAGCCAAAAATTTGCTAAAAAGGGCTTTGTAACCGCCTCTATTGATTATCGCTTGGGCTTTTTTCCTTTCGACTCCGCAAATGCTGTAAAAGCAGTGGTAAGAGCCACGCAAGACTTACGAGCAGCAATTCGTTTTTTTTACAAAGACAAACAAACCACAAACACATATAAAATTGATACTAACTTAATATTTATTGGAGGCAGTTCTGCTGGAGCAATTACTGCATTGCATGTCGCCTATCTCAATGATGTTTGTGAGATTTCAGATTATCTCAATACTACTGTAATTTCAAATTTAGGAGGTTTAGAAGGAAATAGCGGCAACCCAGGTTATTCAACAAAAGTAAAAGGTGTTTTAAATGGTTGTGGTGCTTTAGCACGTTATAGTTGGTTGGAGGCAGGTGATGTGCCAGTTGCCTCAGTTCACGGAACAAATGATGGTACCGTAAAATACAATAGGGGCATTGTAAACCCAGGAACTCCCTTGATGTACCTCGATGGAAGTAGAATGATTCACGAAAGAGCATGTGCGCTAGGAATAGAAAATCAATTTTATACATTTCCTAATGCACCACACGTTCCCTACGCAGGAAGTGCGGCCTACATGGATACCACTGTGTCTTTTTTTCGAGATTTCTTAATCAACCAATTGGGATGCACCGATAATATGTTACGGCCAGAAAATGCACGCATGCAATCTGTATTTTTATACCCCATCGATTATTGTGATGGAAGCGCTGTTGATGAAGTTTGTAGCTCTTCTGAAATTTCAGAAATTTCAATGGATAACATCAAAATTTATCCTGTGCCTACTCATGGTGAATTGATTGTGAAAATTGAAGAAGAAGGTTTTTATACCGTCAGAATTCTTGATCTCTTTGGAAGAACTTTGCTTGTTTCAAATTTAAATGCACTTGAAACTTCATTCGATTTAAGCCTTTTTGCCAAAGGGAGCTACATATTAAAAATTACGAATCAAAATAAAAATACTATTAGTAAAACAATTATTGTAAACTAAGACAAGCTCAAAATTGAAATATAAATTTTAAAAAAATGAAAAAACTCTTGATCATTAGCCTTGCATTTATTTCATTAAATGTAAAAAGTCAAACATGGAGTGGTGAAGTTGCTCAGTTGTTCTACAATAAATGTTCAAAGTGCCACCATCCTGGAGGGCTTGCTCCAGTTTCCTTAATGAATTACGATGAAGTTTCGCCAATGGCCACAATAATTAGTCAGTACATTACAGATGAAGAAATGCCCCCTTGGCCACCAGACAATTCTTATCAAGAATATTTACATGTTCGTTCTTTGTCAAGTTCTGAGAAATCTACAATTTTAAACTGGTTGAGCATCGGTGCTCCCGAAGGAAATAGCGCAGCAACTCCACCACCACCCGTTTATACGAACAATACCATTTTAGGAAATGGTGACTTATCAGTGCAAATTCCGACCTACATGAGTAAAGCGACGGCAAACGACGATTATGTTTGTTTTTCTGTTCCGACATATTTAACTGAAAACCGTATCATCAAAGCAGTGGAAGTTGTGCCGGGAAACCGCCAAATTGTCCACCATGCTTTGATTTTTATTGATCCAAGTGGCATAGAAAGTACCGACACACTCGACGGACTTTGTGCAAGTCCGAGCAATGCTTCTACCAAATTAGTAATTGGTTATACTCCTGGGGCATCTCCCATGATTTTGCCCTCTGCGAGTCCTTTGAAACTAGGAATGGACATAGGACCTGGGGCGAAAATCTATTTCGCTATGCATTATCCCGTCGGTAGTTACGGTCAATTTGATAGTACAAGAGTAATTCTGCATTTTTATCCACCCGGCACAACCAATGTCAGGCAAATTTCTGCAGCACCCATGTTAAGTAATAACAATTTCACATTGCCTTCTAATCAAGTCACCTCACTCACAACTCAGTATCCACCAAACGGAGGTGTGCCCGCAAATTTCTCGGTTTTATCTGTTTTTCCTCATATGCATTTACTTGGAACAAAAATTAAAGCATATGCATACAAAGCGAATCAAGATACCATCAAATTTGTCAATATTCCACACTGGGATTTCCATTGGCAAGATTTTTACTTTTTTAGGTACATACAAAAAGTTTCAACGGGATATAAGATTAAAGGTGAGGCAACCTATGATAATACAGTAAACAATCCACACAACCCAAATTCACCTCCTGAAAATGTCGGTAGCGGTTTTAATACAACAGACGAAATGTTTTTGGTATATTTTCATTTTATGCCTTACATAGCTGGTGATGAAAACTACGATTTACAAGAATTAATGAGTGCAAGTTTAAGTGAATATGTCGAGGAAGACCCAAATGGAATAACAAGTTATCCAAATCCATTTCAGGAGAGTACGAGCATACAAGTTAAGGTACCGTTTGAAAGCTCCGACCAATTATTTATTTACAGTAGTTCTGGCGATTTCATTTGTAAATTAAACCCACTTGTTGGTTCAAAAGAAGTAGTGTGGGACGGAAAAAATACCAATGGAGAAAAGGTAGCGAACGGAGCATATTATCTTTCGGCAAGAATAAGTAGTAAAACTTATTCAAAGAAACTATTGAAATTTGATTAAAGCAACTCCAAATTTTAGATAATTTCTCTATCTTTGCCTCCTTACATATTGGTCTCGTGGCCGAGCGGCTAGGCACCGGTCTGCAAAACCGACTACAGCGGTTCGAATCCGCTCGAGACCTCAAACAAAAAGCTTGGTTAAAACCAGGCTTTTTTTATTTTTAGAAGATGGCAAGCAAAGATTGCAAGATGCTAAAAAAAAATGCCCTCGGATTTGAAAAAGACGAAAGCTTTTAGTTTGAATACAAAAAATAACACTTCGGTTCATGAAATAATCCGCTCGAGACCTCAAACAAAAAGCTTGGTGAAAAC
>SYKJ01000023.1 GCA_005798205.1 Bacteroidota bacterium
GTAATTTTGACTGATTATCCTGCAAAAATAAAAGCGTTCTACATGCGCTTGAATGAGGATGGAAAAACAGTAGCTGCAATGGATGTTTTATTCCCTGGAATTGGAGAAATTGTGGGGGGCTCGCAACGCGAGGAGCGCTACGAAATGTTGCATCAGAAATGCATCGAATTCGGAATTCCACCAGACGAATTGGGGTGGTATTTGGAAACTAGAAAATTTGGCACAGCTCCACACGCAGGATTTGGCTTAGGTTTTGAGAGAATGATTATGTTTGTGACTGGCATGACAAATATCCGAGATGTAATTCCATTTCCTCGGACACCTCAAAATGCTTCTTTTTAAAAATCAAAATGAAGGTCTTTTATTTCTAGTAATTTATTCTTCAATACAAGGAAATCTTCATCTGCCCTAGCATCATTGCGAAATATAAAATTAGAGGCATTTTTATGTGGCTCAATAAAATTTGCAAAGCAAGGAAGTACATGATTTTCCCATTGATAAAGAATATCTTCTCGCGAATATCCTCGTGTTTCTTGATCTCTGTAAATTCTCCTGTCTAACTGAGTTGCATGATCAACATCAACAAAAATGCTAAAATCCAATGTCTTTAAAACTTCTTTGTAATGAAATAAAAACAACCCTTCTACAATAATTATTTCGCTGGGCTGTATTGTAATAAGTACATTTTTATTGGGAGGAGAATTAAAAAAATACTCCTTTACTTCTATTGGCTCGCCAGCAATCAAGTGCTTCAAATCTCTTGTTAATCGGTTTTCATCAATTGCTGTTGGAAGGTCAAAATTTACAATTCCATTTGCGTCAAGCACTTGTTCTGACTTTGTGAGATAATAGTTGTCCATTGAAAAAATTGAAGGCTTAATTCCCTCAAAAATATCGGACATTCTTCTCAACAAGGTTGTTTTACCAGCTCCACTCCCGCCACAAATACCAACTACAAATGGTTTTTTTTTATTCATTATCCTCCAATTATTTTTTTGATATCATTTAATTTCATGAGCGCTTCAACAGGAGTTAAAATATTAATGTCAATGTTCATTAGTTCATCATGGATTTGTTCAAGAACAGGGTCATTTAATTGAAAAAAACTCAATTGCATATTTTCGTTTTGGGGAGCTACTTTACTTTGTGTTTTTTTAGTGTTTTGTCCAACGATAGCGTGTGAATTTTCTAACTCTTTTAATACTTTTTCAGCATTATTGACAACTGTCAAGGGCATTCCTGCCATTCTCGCTACGTGAATACCAAAAGAATGGGCACTTCCTCCAGGGACTAATTTTCTTAAAAACAAAACTTTAGACCCCATTTCTTTTACAGAAACATTGAAGTTACGAATGCGCTCAAATTGTTTTTGCATTTCATTTAATTCATGGTAATGTGTGGCAAATAAGGTTTTACATTTTGCCTTTGGGTTTTCGTGTAAATATTCTGCAATCGCCCAAGCAATTGAAATTCCATCGTAGGTACTTGTACCTCTTCCAATTTCATCTAATAATATTAAACTGCGCGGTGAAATATTATTCAAAATACTTGCTGTTTCATTCATTTCTACCATAAATGTAGATTCCCCAGATGAGATATTGTCAGATGCTCCAACACGCGTAAAAACTTTATCTACTAGTCCAATTTGAGCACTATCTGCAGGAACAAAAGAACCCATTTGGGCCATTAGAACAATCAATGCAGTTTGTCGCAAAATCGCACTTTTCCCGCTCATATTTGGGCCTGTAATCATTATCATTTGTTGCGATTCGTTATCGAGAAAAACGTCATTGGCAATATATTCCTCTCCTTGTGCAAGTCGTTTTTCTATAACGGGATGTCTGCCATTTTTTATGTCAATTACAAAATCGTTGTTGATTTTTGGGCGTCTGTAATTGTTTGAGGCAGCGATCTTGGCAAATGAAAAAAGACAATCTAAACGAGCTACTATGAGCGCGTTGTGTTGAATCGGATGAATATAATCTGCCATTCCTAAGACAAGTTCTTGAAAAAGACGCAATTCGATGACTAGCATTTTTTCTTCTGCACCCAATATTTTGCTTTCGTATTCTTTTAATTCTTCAGTGATGTACCTCTCAGCATTTACCAATGTTTGTTTCCGAATCCAATCCTCTGGGACCTTATCTTTGTGTGTATTTCTAACTTCTATGTAGTAACCAAAAACATTATTGAAAGAGATTTTTAGACTTGGTATTCCAGTTCGTTTAGCCTCGCTATTTTGTAAATTTTCCAAGTAATCTTTTCCGTTAAAAGAAATCGTTCTTAATTCATCTAGTTCAATGTGGCAACCTTCTCTTATTACCATTCCTTTGCCAATTTGGCCCGCAGGTTCATCTACTAGGGTTTCGCCGATCAACTTTATCAAAGATTCACACGAATGAAATTGCTCCAACATTTTTTGTAAAGATGCAGGAACTTCATTACTCAGTATTTTTTGTATCAACGGAATTTGCAGAAGCGTTCTTCGCAAATGCATTACCTCTCGTGGATTGACTTTTCCAACAGCCACCTTTGAAATAAGACGCTCTAAATCACCAATTTCTCGCAAACGTTGACCCAATTCATATGCTATTTGCTCATTTTCTACTAAATATTCCACGACATTTAGTCGTTCTTCAATTGGTTTTTGATCTTTAAGAGGAAGTACCATCCAACGTTTCATGAGTCTTCCACCCATTGGTGTAAGCGTTTTATCTAAAATATCTGCTAAGGTTATTGCATTTTCATTCGTAGAAGAAATAAGTTCCAAATTCCGAATTGTAAAGCGATCTAACCAAACATAACGTTCTTCTTCAATTCGCGAAATCGATCGAATATGCCCTAATTTTTGATGTTGATTCTCATTGAGGTAGTAAAAAATTGCGCCAGCAGCGATAATCGCTTCAGGTAAACTAGCTACACCAAATCCTTTTAAAGAGCTTGTTCCAAAGTGCTTAGTTAAGCATTCAGTTGCAAACTCTTCCCCAAAAACCCAGTCTTCCAAGCGAAAAGTATAGTGCTTTTCTCCAAAAATGCTCTGAAAATCTTTTGTCTTACTTTTCTGATAAATAATTTCACTAGGTGAAAACCCACTGATGAGTTTGTCAATGTATTCTTTATCGCCTTGTGCTACTAAAAATTCACCAGTAGAAACATCTAGGAAAGCAACGCCAATTGTAGTTTTCCCAAAATAAAGCGAACATAAAAAGTTATTTTTACCTTGTTCTAAAACTTGGTCGTTAAAAGAAACTCCTGGCGTCACCAATTCTGTCACACCTCTTTTAACGATTGTTTTCGTCATTTTTGGATCCTCCAACTGATCACAAATTGCAACACGTTGGCCTGCCCGAACAAGCTTAGGAAGATAAACATCCAATGAATGATATGGAAATCCGGCAAGTTCAATATCAGTTCCCGAGCCATTTTTACGTTTTGTAAGGATAATTCCTAAAATACGAGATGTTTTTATTGCATCTTCCCCAAATGTTTCGTAAAAATCTCCCACGCGAAAAAGCAATAAGGCCTCAGGATGACGCGCCTTTATTTGGTTGTATTGCTTCATCAAAGGGGTTTCTGAAATTTCTTTTTCGGTGCTGTTATTCGACAAGTCTATTGATTGATAATTTTAAACATAAAGATAAGAAAAAAAATAGCGTTGGAAGCCCTTGAATGTTTTTTAACTTTGTAAAACAGAATATGACAAAAATTAGCAATAAGAAACTCAAACTTTGGGAATTGAATCGACTTTCTGAGGAAGAGTTTAAATCCCAAAGAAAGAACCCCTTAATAATTGTGCTTGACGATATCCGTTCTTTGAACAACATCGGTGCTTTCTTTCGAACTGCAGATGCTTTTAACATTGAAAAAATTTACCTCTGTGGAATTACCGCTTGCCCTCCTCACAAAGATATTCACAAAACTGCATTGGGTGCAACTGACACGATTTCGTGGGAATACCGCGAAAATATTGAGGAATTGGTTTCAGAATTAAAGGAGCAGAGGGTTGCCATTTGTAGCATTGAGCAAACTGAAAATACGATTTTACTACAAGCTATTTCTGAACTTTCAGAATCCAAATTCGCATTGATATTTGGAAACGAAGTAAACGGAGTGAAACAAGCGGTAGTAAATGCATCAGATTATGTTATTGAAATCCCTCAATTTGGAACAAAACACAGTTTAAATGTGAGTGTTTGCGCAGGAATTGTTCTTTGGGAATTTTGTAAAAAATACTTGTAGTATTAAAAATCAAAAACGGAGTTCAATCTCTCTCTTAGAACAAAAAAGATTCGGTAATTTTGCACCAATAAATGGAACTTAAAAATTTCCTCAAATTATTTGGAGATTTTCCTCAAATTAATCAAACGGCTCAAGCATTAAGTCGCCCAAATTCGCGCGTCCATTGGAAAGGGCATGTGGGTTCGTCAAAAAGTATTTCTGCTATTGCTGTTGCAGAACAAGTTCCGGGACACCATGTTTTTATTCTGAACGATAAGGAGGAGGCCGCTTATTTTCTAAACGATTTGGAAGGCTTTTATCCTGAAGATAAGCGAATTTTATTCTATCCTTCATCGTGTCAAGTACCTTATCAATTTGAAGAAACTGATAACGCAAATGTTGTTCACAGAGCAGAAATTTTAGAACGCGTTTCAAATGATTTAAATAC
>SYKJ01000024.1 GCA_005798205.1 Bacteroidota bacterium
CTTGAGCTAGAATATAGGCTGTGCCAGGATAACGCTTATTTCCCAATTGAAAAGGAAAATAATGAAACTCAATTCCACCTACTAATTCGTGTATATTGGTGTGAAAATTTAAATTTCTATTTTTATTAAAAATACCTTTGGAATCTTTATCATCGGCATCCAAACTGCCATAAGTGTAGTTAAACCGATAAGTTAGACGAGAATGATAATTGAAGCGGTACATTAATCCACCCGCCATATTTGTCTCGTAAAAAGGTCTAAATTGGTTTAGATCGCCGATATAATACATAGTTCCAACAGAAAATCCAATTTCAGAACGCGACCAATTATTGGCTTGCCTAGTACTCTGTGCAGTGATCTTTAATGCAAGCAAAAAAATAAACAAAGTAAGTAGATGCTTTTTCACAAATCTTAGAACGATTTTAAGCTAAAATTATTACATTTTATCATGGCGTCTGTAATTCAATAAAAATAGAGAGAGAAAAATAACTATGCTATTTTACTTCCTCGTTTTCGTTCTGTTTCCTTTAATAAGATTTTGCGAATTCTGAGGTTTTGTGGCGTTACCTCAACATATTCATCCCCTTGAATGTATTCCAAACACTCTTCCAAACTAAATAATTTTGGTGGTGCCAAACGCACTTTTTCGTCTGCACCTGAAGAACGCATATTCGACATTTTTTTCGTTTTTGTGACATTTACACACAAATCACCAGCGCGCGAATTTTCACCGATTACCTGACCCTCATATATATTTTCATTTGGACTAATAAAGAATTTTCCTCTTTCTTGAAGGTTATTCAAAGAGAAAGGGATAGAAGTTCCCTGCTCCAAAGAAATCAAAGAACCATTTTGGCGCCCAGAAATTTCCCCTTTGTAGGGTTGATATTCAACAAATCGATGATTCATAATCGCTTCACCGGCAGTTTGAGTCAACAAATAATTTCGAAGACCAATAATTCCGCGAGAGGGAATTTCAAATGTTATAGTCATTCGTTCACCTTTTGGGACCATGTTTTTCATTTCTCCCTTTCTTTTGGTAACAGCCTCAACAGCTGTTCCACTGTGAACTTCTGGCAAATCGATTGTCAATTCTTCAACAGGTTCGCATTTTATTCCAGTTACTTCTTTAATTATAACCTGAGGTTGACCAACCTGCATTTCATATCCTTCGCGACGCATTGTTTCGATTAAAACTGATAAGTGCAAAACTCCTCTACCAAAAACCATCCATTTATCCGCTTTATCGGTATCAGAGACACGAAGCGCTAGGTTTTTCTCCAATTCTTTTTGGAGTCTGTCAGAAATGTGTCGAGAAGTAACAAATTTTCCCTCTTTACCAAAGAAAGGAGAATCGTTTATTGAGAAAAGCATACTCATTGTCGGCTCATCCATTTTAATTGTTGGAAGAGGCTCTGGATTTTCGGCATCACAAATAGAATCTCCAATTTCGAAACCTTCAATCCCTGTTATGGCACAAATATCTCCAGCTTGAACTTCTGAAACTTTTCTTCTTTCAATTCCCTCAAAAATAAAAACTTCTTTTATACGGTGTTTCTGTAAAGTTCCATCAGATTTAGAAACTAAGATTGCTTGATTTTCCTTAATTTCTCCTCTCGTTAAACGTCCAATAGCAATTCTACCGACGTAAGATGAATAGTCCAAAGAGGTAATTAACATTTGTGTATTTCCCTCTTGAATTGTAATTGGTGGGAAATAATTTAAAATTGTATCGAGTAGCGTTGATATGTTTTGAGTGGGGCGTTTCCAATCTTCTGACATCCAAGCATTTTTTGCTGAGCCATAAATTGTCGGAAAATTTAACTGTTCTTCAGATGCGTCCAATTCAAACATCAAATCAAATACTTTTTCGTGTACCTCATCAGGAGTGCAATTTTCCTTATCAACTTTATTTATTACTAATAAAGGTTTTAGTCCAAGCGCCAAAGCTTTTCCTAAGACAAAACGAGTTTGAGGCATGGGCCCTTCAAAAGCGTCAACCAACAAACAAACACCGTCGGCCATGTTTAAAACACGTTCAACTTCTCCGCCAAAATCAGCGTGTCCTGGCGTATCAATGATGTTGATTTTAGTACCTTTATAAAGTACAGAAACATTTTTGGAAACAATCGTAATGCCTCTCTCACGCTCCAGGTCGTTGTTATCCATAATCAAATCACCTGTTAAGCGCTCTCTTTCATTTTCAACATTTCCTGCTTCAATCATTTTGTCCACTAGGGTTGTTTTTCCGTGGTCGACGTGAGCAATAATTGCAATGTTTCTTATTTCCATTTTAATCTTGAATTAATATTTTTTTCCAAAACCTCCGCCCGGACTTCTTCTCTCTCTTGGTTTTGATTCACTAACACTTGATTTTCTGCTTGAAAACCCTTCACTCTTTTGATTTCCTGAATAGGGTCTGCTAGATCCACCTTCGCTTCGGCTTTTTGAAAAGCCACCACTTCGAGATCCGCCGCCGCTAAATCCACCGCTTCTTGGTTTATCACCACCGAAACTACCTCTTCGAGCACCTCCTCCAAAAGAACCACTTCGGGGTTTATCAGAACCATATCCGCCACTTCTAGGTTTATCACTTCTACCGCTAGTCTCTTTGGATGTTGTAATTTCAATGCTAACTTGGTGACCTTCAAACTCAGTTCCGTTTACCGTCTTTAATATTTTATCAGAATGTTCTTGATCTGCTTCAAAGAATGAAAACGAAGTCATAATGTCAATTCTTCCAATTGAAGATGAGTTCAATCCTGTTGCATCACAAACTACTCTGAGTAAAGCTCCCGGGTTGAATCCATCACGCCGACCAATGTTCACAAAAAACCTAGTTTTTCCCTCTTCACGAACACGATCTCGGCGAGCAGGTCGATCTGAAGATGAACGATCATCATTTTGTGCTGCAGCATTTAAATCTCCAGCGCGTCTGTAGTATTCTATAAAACGATTAAATTCCGCAGAAACAAATCGCTTAATCACATCTTCCTTTGAAAAATCCTCAAAAGCAGCTAAAATTTTCGGCATAAATTTAACTATGTCATTTTCTTTCACTTCTTGAGCAATAGTATTCGTAATTAATTTCATCAACTGAATTTCGCAGATTTCCTCAGCACCAGGGATTTCACCTTGACGAAAACTTGTTCTCATTTGTCGCTCAATGGCTTTTATTTTTACCATTTCACGTCCGTTGACTAGAACAAGAGACTCTCCTTTTTTACCTGCTCGAGCTGTTCTTCCACTTCTGTGGGTATAATTCTCGATATCGTCAGGTAAATTGTAGTTAATGACATGCGTAATATTATCAATATCCAAACCTCGCGCAGCTACATCGGTTGCCACTAAAATTTGTAATTCCTTACTTCTGAAACGATCCATCACACGGTCACGCATCGTTTGTGTTAAATCTCCGTGGAGCGGTTCAGCATTATATCCTTCTTTTCCTAATTTTTCTGCAACATTAGCAGTTTCGTTCTTTGTGCGACAAAAAATAAGCCCATAAATACTAGGATTAAAGTCTATCAATCGTTTAACAGTTTCATACCTGTCTCTCTCTTTTACCAAATAATATACGTGGTCAATGTTTTCATTTGTTTGATTCTTGTGGCCAATTGAAACCTCCAAGGGTTCATGCATGTATGTTTTTGCAATTCTTGCAACTTCATTCGGCATTGTAGCAGAAAACAGCCAAACATTTTTTTCAAGAGGTGTTGTATCTAAAATCAAATCGATATCTTCTTTGAATCCCATGTTTAACATCTCATCAGCTTCATCTAAGACCACATAGCGAACTTGAGAAAGCTGAACGACTTTTCGATTGATTAAATCCATTAAACGACCGGGAGTAGCTACAATAATAGAAACACCTTTTTTTACATCCGTAATTTGCTTACGAATGTCAGTACCTCCATAAACAGAAACAATGCTGCAATCCAAAAACTTGGAATATGTTTGTAAGTCTTTTGTTATTTGCAAACACAATTCTCTTGTGGGACAAATTATTAAACCTTGAGGGAGTCTCGACTTGGTATCGATATTATTAATGAGTGGCAAACCAAATGCTGCCGTCTTTCCTGTACCTGTCTGCGCTAAGCCGACAAAGTCGCAATCTTCCTGCATCAGGTAGGGGATTGCTTTTTCCTGGATTGGAGTAGGCACTGAAAAACCCAATTCTTTTAACGACTTCAGCACCTCACCCTTCAATCCGAGCTCTTCGAATGTCATTGTGTAATTTTAAATTTGGGTGCAAATGTATGGACAAATTAAAGATTTCGAACTATTATTGCTGAAATAAAGTCATACATAGCTTATTTATATGAAAAAAATTGAATGTTTATGAAAAGAATTTCTATTTTTGACCAATTTAGTAATTGAATTAGCTTATGAATTTAAAAGGTATAATTTCGATTTCAGGGAGACCAGGAATTTTTAAAGTTATTACTCAAGGTAAAAACAATGTAATTATTGAGTCAATTAGTGACAAAAAACGTTTATCTGTTCAATCGAAAGAAAAAATTTCAACACTAGAAGAAATTACGATATTTACAACAGAGGATGATATCAAATTAACCGAAGTATTTTCAACAATGTTAAAGAAGTATGCTGACAAAGAAGCTCCAAATCACAAAGCAGATGAAGCTATTTTGGTAAAAGAGATGAGTCTACTACTACCTAAATACGATAAAGATCGTGTTTATACCTCAGACCTTCGAAAAATTTTTCAGTGGTATAATTTATTGTTAAAAGTAGATTTATTGAAGTCCGAGGAAGAAGTTGCCGAGTCAAAAGAGCCCGTAGTAAAAACAAAAATCAAAAAAGAAGTAAGTTCAAAAAAAATAATCAATACCGGTGCTCCTGTTAAATCAATCAAAACAGCTAATATTAAAAAATCTGCACCAGTAAAGACCGGAAGTTCTAGAGGCAAATAATTATATGACTAAAAATGCTAATTTGTATTTTTTTAATTTCACCTAAATTTTCTTCCCTTTGATTTAATGATTAAAGTATCTATTCTTTTACTATTTTCCTTATTAGTGAATGATAGTATTCATTCTAAATCACGTTTTTTCAGGGTTGTATTTAATCAAGATGCATCGAATTCAGCAACAATTATTTGGGACCAAAATTCAGGATTGTTTGAAAATTTCTACTTTGATACGATTGACCCGATCGTAAATAATTTTAACAATGCCGTTGTATTAAGTGATTCCAACAAAGCGAAAGGAATGAACACGCATATTATTCGTCTCACTAAACTTAAGCCATCAACCAATTATTATTTTGTTGTCAAGGACTCTGAGGGTTTCAGTAAAACCTATTATTTCACAACAGTATCTGACAATTCGAATACTAAATTGAGCTTTATTGCAGGTGGCGACTCAAGAGATGGAAGAGTAGTAAGAGTAAAAGCAAATAAATTAGTTGCTAAATTAAAGCCGCATGCTGTTTTATTTAATGGCGATTTTATCGGGCTTGATTTAGATAATCAATGGATAGAATGGTTTATTGATTGGGAGAATACCATATCAACGAAAGGTCGCATTTCCCCACTTGTTGT
The DNA here is from genome assembly GCA_005798205.1 of Bacteroidota bacterium. The sequence continues at coordinate 5,564 of SYKJ01000024.1, forward strand.
TACTAGAGGGAATCACGAAATCACAAACAAAGTGATGGTTGACTTATTTGACTGCCCCCACAAAAAAATCTACTATCAGACAAATTTTGGTGGAAATCTACTCAATTTAATTTCTTTAAATTCAGAAATTTTAAAAATCGGAAGTCAAAAACTTTTTCTAAGAAAAACACTCGAGGAACACAAAGATTATTATTGGCAAATAGCACAATATCACCGCCCTGTTAGAGCTCATGTTGCTTCGAAAAAAGAAATGGAAACCCAATATAAGAATTTTGTCCCTTTGTTTGAAAAATATAAAAATATCCGTCTTTGCCTAGAAAATGACTCTCATACCTGTAAAATCACATGGCCAATTTTAAGTTCTTCCAAGCCCGAGGCTGATGAAGGATTTGTCAGAAATGATGAAAAAGGAATTGTATATGCTGGCGAAGGTTGTTGGGGAGCACCGCTGAGAGCCGCTGATGATATTAAGTCTTGGACACGAGATGCAGAGGGCGTTAATCAATTTAATTGGATTTTTATCTCTCGTGATAAAATTGAATTGAGAACAGTTTTATATGAAAACGAAAGCGAAGTTGCTGAGTTAAGTGAAGAAAATAGATTTGATATGCCAAAAAATATCCAATTATGGGGACCCAAAGCTGGAACGCTCGTTGAAATTTTTCCACAAAAATAAGTCCTAAAAATTGTCGAAATTGTTTGTATCTTTTGTTTCTTAAATCAATCAAATACCTTACTTTTGTTACATGTCTGAATTTATTGTCTCTGCTAGAAAATACCGTCCCCAAACCTTCGATACAGTTGTTGGACAAACTTCAATTACCGAGACTTTAAAAAAAGGAATAAAAAATGATCACCTCGCTCAAGTTTTTTTATTTTGCGGCTCTCGAGGAGTTGGAAAAACAACGACTGCAAGAATTTTAGCCAAGACTATTAATTGCTTTAATAAAAGTGAAAACACGGAAGCGTGCGATACTTGTGATTCATGTATCTCCTTCAATACAGGGAATTCATTAAATGTCTCAGAATTAGATGCTGCATCAAATAACTCAGTAGACGATATTCGGAATTTAATTGATCAAGTTCGAATTTACCCGCAGCTAGGAACACATAAAGTTTTTATTATTGATGAGGTTCACATGCTCTCTACAAATGCTTTTAATGCTTTTCTAAAAACGTTGGAAGAACCACCAAAACACGCTATTTTTATATTAGCAACAACTGAAAAACACAAAATAATACCCACCATTCTCTCTCGTTGCCAAATTTTTGATTTTAACCGCATTCGCGTTAAAGACATGGCAGAGCACCTTGCACAGATTGCTACTAAAGAAAATGTAAATGCTGAGCCAGAAGCACTGCATATCATTGCTATGAAAGCCGATGGATCTCTTCGAGATGCCTTGTCAATTTTTGATCAAATTGTAACATTTGCTGGTAATTCAGTAAGTTACGCGAATGTTATAGATAATTTAAATATTTTAGATTACGACTATTATTTCAAACTAATTGACTCAATAGAAAAAGAAGATATAGCAGCCACATTCATTCTTTTAAATGAAATCTATGAGAAAGGTTTTGATGGACATAATTTTGTAATTGGACTTGCGGAACATTACAGAAATCTTCTGGTTTGTAAAGACGAGAGAACTTCAAGTCTACTAGAAGTTCCAGAACAAATTCAAAAACGATTTATTGATCAAGCAAAAGAAATTGACTCACTCCGAATTATGCGTTCGCTTGGCGTTATTAGTAAAACAGATACTGAATTTAAATTATCAAAAAATCAACGATTACTGATTGAAGTAGCGCTGATGCAATTGTGTTCTCTTAATCAGGAGAACGAAAAAAAAAATCCCTGACGGAACCAATTGACATTCTCCCATCCGCTATTCAAACTTTACGAAAAAAATCAAAAATAGGTGCTGCAAAACCGACTGCTACCGCTAATAAAGTAATAAAGCAAGAAAATAATGTAAAAATTGTTGCTGAACCTAGCTCTAAAATTACATACGATCATCTTTCGATAAAAAAAATAATTGAAGAAGATAGAAATAAAAAAATCAAAGAAAATGAAGAGAATTTAGAAGCAGAAAGCTATTCAAAAGAACACTTAAATTTGATTTGGAAACAATTTGCGTTTACTCTGAAAGAAAAAGGATTAGAGACTTTTTATCAAGCCATGATAAAAAATGAACCTATCATTATAGCAGAAAATAAAATTGGAATTGAAGTTGAAAATGCAATTCAAGTTGACTACATCAATCCACTTTTGACAGAATTAGTCGATTTTTTAAGAACAGAACTTAAGAATTCCAACCTTACAGTGGAGTTAATTTTATCTGACAACCCTCAAAACGAAACGAAATACCTATCTGGGAAAGATAAATTTTCTGAAATGGCAAGTAAAAATCCAAATTTAAATACTTTGAAAAATATGTTCAATTTAGACATTGAATATTAGTAGAATGCGTAAGACTGAAATACAATTTACAGCTTGTTCTCGAGAAATTGAAATTGAAACTTTTTTAGAAACTTGGAATAATTCTTCTGATTCTCTTGCTGTTAAAACATCCGGTTCCACAGGGAAATCCAATTCCATTTTACTATCAAAAAAAAAAATGGTGCTTTCTGCAAAAAAAACACTCGAATTTTTTAAACTAAAAAATGGAAGCTCCGCTTTATTATGTGTTTCACTAGATACAATTGCAGGAAAAATGATGCTAGTTAGATCGCTAATCGGCCAATTAAAACTGCATGTAGGAGCAATTTCGTTAAATCCAATTAAAGAACTTAAAGAACAAATTGATTTTGTTGCGCTTGTTCCACTTCAACTCGAAGCAGCTTTGGATACTACTCCTGAAAAATTAAAGACAATTCGAACTATTTTAGTTGGTGGAGCTCCAGTTTCTGAGAAACTTATTCAAAAATTAAGACAGAATAAACTTAGTGTCTATCAAAGTTATGGAATGACTGAAACGATTTCTCATGTTGCAATTCGTAAAATTGGGCTTGAAACAGAATTGTATTACACTGCTCTGGAAGGCATAACTTTTAGTACTGAAAAACAACGCTTGGTTATTCATTATCCAGAAATATTGGATCAAAAGCTTATAACAAACGATTGTGTTGAATTAAAAGATGCTACTCATTTTAAATACATTGGAAGGTATGATTTCATTATTAATTCAGGGGGAATTAAAATAAATCCTGAGGAACTTGAGCAAAAAATATCAGGCCTTTTTGATGAGCCATTTTTCATATGGTTTCTTCCTGATCAACATTTAGGTCAAAAAATTGTACTGATTGTAGAATCAACAAAGAAATTCAACTTTAAAAAAGAAACTTTTAGCCCTCTACTTTCTAAGTTTGAAATACCGAAATTTTATGCTATTATTTCAAACTTTACATGGACAAAAAGTGCTAAAATTAATCGAAAGAAAACCATGGAAAGTATAAAATATGACCATTGGATTGAAATAGAGTAACTTTTAAATTGATGCTAAGCTACTATGACTAAAAAAGAAAAAGTTGATTTTATCATTACTGAATTGGAACGCTTATATCCAGAAACTCCAATTCCATTAAATCACTCTGATGCTTATACCTTATTAATTTCTGTTTTATTATCTGCACAGTGCACAGATGAACGCGTGAATAAAATTACACCCTTGCTGTTTCGAAAAGGGCCTACTCCATCTAAAATGATAAAATTAAGTGTCGAAGAAATCCGTGAAATTATCAAGCCATGCGGTTTGTCTCCTAAAAAATCAAAAGCAATTTATGATTTATCCCACCTCATTATCAACAATCATAAGGGTGAAGTTCCGCAAACTTTTGAGGAGTTAGAGGCTTTGCCAGGCGTTGGACATAAAACAGCATCGGTAGTGATGTCACAGGCATTTGGTGTACCAGCTTTTCCAGTTGACACGCACATTCACAGACTCATAACACGATGGGGCTTAACTTCAGGTAAAAATGTAGAACAAACTGAGAGAGACGCAAAGAAATTATTTCCCGAGAAAATTTGGAATAAACTTCACTTACAAATCATCTTTTATGGTCGTGAGTATTCTCCTGCAAGAAGTCCCAAAAAGGAAATTGATTTTATCACTAAAACCATAGGGACATCAAAGGCAATGAAAGAACTTAAATGATTTTAACAAGTGTTGATAAAGATTGCTCAATTCTTTTTATAAGTAATTTAAACTTTATTTTTTTGACGTTTTTCAATTCACTATATTTGTTTTATGGATCCCATTGATAACAATCGCAAACCAATTTCACGAATTAAATCACCTTCAGTTTTAACTGGAGACATAGGTAAACTACCTCCTCAAGCAATTGAAATTGAACAAGTTGTCTTAGGTGCAATGATGTTAGAAAAAAGTGCTATTGACGATTGCATACAAATCCTACACCAACAAAGCTTTTATGATCCTAAGCACCAAATAATTTTTAAAGCAATCCAAGATTTATTTGCAAGTACGAGTCCAGTTGATTTAGTAACTGTAACATCAAAGCTTCAAAAAAATGGCGAATTGGCCGCAGCTGGTGGGGCAGGATATATTTCTTCACTTACTAATCGCGTTGCTTCATCAGCACATATTCAATTTCACGCACGAATTATCACCGAAAAATTCATAAAACGAGAACTTATAAAAGTAAGCAGTGAAATAATTAGAGATTCATACGACGATACAATAGATGTTTTTGAACTTCTTACGAGTGCGGAATCAAACTTATATGAGATTGCTGAAAAAAATATGAGTAAGCAAGTTTCGGAAATAAGAAATTTACTTGGCGAAGCAGTACAAGAGATTGAGACAGCATCAAAAAATAACGACGGTATTTCAGGTGTAGCATCTGGGTTTCATGATTTAGATAAAATTACTTCTGGTTGGCAACGATCTGACATGATTGTTTTGGCTGCAAGACCGGGAATGGGTAAAACTTCGCTTGTTCTCTCTATGGCAAGAAATACTGCAATAGACCATAATAATGCCGTAGCAATTTTTTCCCTTGAAATGTCGTCTGTACAACTTGTTAAACGTTTAATCGCAAGTGAATCAAGAATTGATTTTGGAAAATTAAGGAAAGGTGAATTGAAAGATCATGAATTTCAGCAAATGCATTCACGAATTACAAAATTAGCAAGTGCACCCATTTTTATTGATGATTCTCCAGGACTAAGTATTTTTGACTTTAGAGCTAAATGCAGACGATTAAAAACCCAACACGATGTTAAATTAATCATCATTGACTACCTCCAATTAATGTCTGCAAAAGATGGAAAAGGTTTTGGAAATAGAGAACAAGAGATTTCTACAATATCACGCTCCATCAAAGAAATTGCAAAAGAATTAGATGTTCCAATTATTGCGCTAGCTCAGTTAAGCAGAGCTGTTGAATCTAGAGGTGGGCCAAAACGCCCTTTGTTATCAGATTTGCGAGAGTCTGGTGCCATAGAACAAGATGCAGATATTGTTTCATTTATTTATAGGCCAGAAACATACGGAATCACAGATGAAAAGGGAGAATCAACACAAGGGCTTGCTGAAATAATTATTGCAAAACATAGAAATGGGC
>SYKJ01000025.1 GCA_005798205.1 Bacteroidota bacterium
GCACCCCGACAAAGAAAACATGTTTGATGGACATTCTTATGCGAAAGGTGGGAGAATTCTACACATGCTCAGAAACTATCTTGGTGACGAAGTTTTCTTTAAAGGGCTAAATAATTATTTGATTTCAAATAAATTTAAAGCTGCAGAAGTTCACAATTTAAGAATGGCATTTGAGGAGGTTTCTGGAGAAGATTTAAATTGGTTCTTTAACCAATGGTTTCTTGGAAAAGGTCACCCAATAATTCACACCTCGCAATTTATTGATTCTGAAACTAAAACAGTTACAATTACAGTAAATCAAAAGCAGAATAGCGAAGAATTTCCAATTTATAAACTTCCTGTAGATCTTGCAATATGGGATTCAAATGGTAAACGAGTAGAAAAAATTGTTTTAGAAAATTTAGAACAAGATTTTACCTTCCCATATGTCGGAGAATTAAAAAATGTGCTTTTTGATGAACAACAAATGCTTTTAGGGAAGTATTATGAGGAAAAACCAACTAATCAATTTATTCATCAATATTATAACTCTTCAAGATATAAGGCGCGAGCAACAGCTATAGGAATAGCTCAGAGGAAAAAAAATGCAAGCAGTGAAAAAATGATTTTTGACGCTTTAAATGATCCTTTTTGGAATATCCGAAAACTAGCAATAGAAGCGTATGGTAAAGTTAAAAATGAACTGGGTAACCAAGCTACAATTCGTATAAAAGAACTCGCAATTAATGATCCTAAACCGGATGTTCGATCAGCTGCACTATCTTACTTGGCTAAATTTGCTAAAGCAGAAAGTAAAGAAATAATCAAGTCTGTATTAACGTCAGAGAAATCGTACTCTGTCATCTCCACTTCGCTGGCGCAACTAGCAAAACTTAATCCAGATGAGGCGCTGGCAACAGTAAGAGGCATGATGAAAGAGGGAAATAATACAATTAATACCACAATTGCTGGCGTTATTCAAGAATTTGGAACTGAAGAGGATAGCGCATTTTTTTACAACAACATAAAAAACGAAAAGCTAAAGGGCTATGATCAGTTGAACATTTTTATTCCATATGTTGTATGGGTTTTACGCATGGAAATTGATCTCCAAGAAAAATCTCAGGAAATTTATTCACTAATGAAAACAAAAGGTGGGTCTGCTGTTCAGATGTATTTTAACCAAGTAATTGAATATAGCAATTCTATTTATCAGGAAAAAATTGATGGCTTAGCTGCAGAAATTGCAGAATTAGAAGAAGCAAAATCCTTTGGAGCTGTCTTTGAAAAAAAGAAGTTAAAACAACGTTACGAGGACTTAATAGCGAACTTAACACTTCTGAGTCCACCTTTACCGATGGAATAATCTCCCTTACTTTTTGTGCAAAATACTGGCTGATGCCTGTGCTGTTGGCATAATCGTTAAATCATTGATGGTAACATGACTTGGTCGGGATACAACAAACCAAACTGCCTCGGCAATGTCATGGGCTTGTAAGGCTTCAAATCCATCGTAAACTGATTTGGCTAAACTTGCATCTCCTTTGAATCTTACCAATGAAAATTCTGTCTCTGCTGCTCCTGGAGCGATGTTTGTTACTTTTATGCCATGTGAAACTAAATCTATACGCATCGCTTTTGAAAGGGCATCAACAGCATGTTTAGTGGCACAGTAAACATTTCCACCTGGATAAACTTCTTTTCCTGCTATGCTAGAAATATTGACAATATGAGCTGAAGAATGAAGTTTTAAAAAAGGGATAATAGCTTTGGAAACATACAACAAGCCCTTGATGTTGGTATCAATCATTCGCTCCCAATCGTCTGTTACAGCATTTTCAATTGTTGATCGACCTACTGCAAGTCCTGCGTTATTGATGAGAATATGAATTTTAGTTTTTATTTCCTCCGGAATTAACTCAATTGCCTGAATCACATCTTTTTCAACTCGTATGTCAAGCTCCAAACAATGAATAGCTATGTCTTTAGATTGTAAGGAATTTTTTAGATTTTCTAATTTGGCTATTCTTCTTGCTACCAAAATAAGTGAATAACCGTTATTCGCAAAAATATGAGCACAGGCCTCTCCAAAACCTGAAGATGCTCCTGTGATAAAAACGTATTTTTTCATGCTGCAAATTTGAATAGAAAATTTCTATTTTTCTTTATTTATGCCAATTTTACAATAAAAAAAAGACAAAATGACATAAAAATAAAAATGGCATATAGATTGAAAGTCAAAAAGAAATAAAAAATACAATGAAAAAAAATACAATTAAGTCAGGACAAATTAATGTGCAAACGGAAAATATCTTTCCGATTATAAAAAAGTTTTTATACTCAGACCACGAAATATTTTTACGCGAATTGGTTTCTAATGCTGTCGATGCCTCTCAAAAACTACGAGTTCTTGCAGCAAATGGTGAATTCAAAGGTGAAGTTGGCGATTTAAAAGTGGAAGTACTTTTAGATAAAGATGCAAAAACAATTACAATTCGCGATGCGGGAATTGGAATGACAGATGAAGAAATTGATAAATACATCAATCAAATAGCGTTCTCAGGAGCTGAAGAATTTGTTGAAAAATACAAGGGAAAAGAGGGTGCAGAGCAAATTATTGGTCATTTTGGACTTGGATTTTATTCTGGATTTATGGTTGCAGAAAAAGTCCAAATTAGAAGTTTGTCGAAAACAAAAGGAGCTAAAGCAATTCAATGGGAAAGTAATGGCTCACCAGATTATACAATAATTGAAATTGAAAAAGAAACAAGAGGTACTGATATTGTCTTGTATATTTCGGATGAATCAAAAGAATTTCTAGAAAAAGAACGGATTTCTGGTATTTTGACTAAATACTGTAAGTTCTTGCCAATTCCGGTATTTTTTGGAGACAAAACAGAATATATTGACTCACCTGAAGGAGAGAAAGACGATAAAGGAAATGTAAAACGCGTAGCAATTGAAGTTCCTAATCAAATAAACAATCCTTCTCCTGCATGGACAAAGGCTCCTGTTGATTTAAAAGACGAAGATTATAGTTCTTTTTACAGTGAATTGTATCCATCAACATTTGACAAGCCACTCTTTCATATTCATTTGAATGTAGATTACCCCTTTAATTTGACAGGTATTTTATACTTCCCAAAAATCAAAGAAAATGTTGAGGTGCAAAGAAATAAAATCAACTTGTATTCGAATCAGGTATTTATTACGGATAGCGTTGCCGAAATTGTACCTGAATTCTTAACACTTTTACATGGAGTAATTGACTCTCCAGATATTCCGCTCAATGTTTCTCGTTCTTACTTACAAAGTGATGGAAATGTAAAAAAAATAGCTACACACATCACAAAGAAAGTCGCTGATAAATTAGCTGATATGTTCAAAAAAGACCGTAAAGATTTTGAGGAGAAATGGAACGACTTACAAATATTTGTGCAGTATGGAATGCTTTCGGATGAAAAATTTGCAGAAAAAGCAGCTGGTTTTTCCCTATTAAAAAATACAGACGGAGTTTATTTCACACCTGAGGAGTACAAAGAAAAAATTGCAGCGCTTCAAGTAGATAAAGATAAAAAAACCATTTGCTTGTATACCAATAACCCAGAAGAACAATTTTCCTTCGTTAAAAAAGCAAAAGAGAGAGCATACGATGTTTTGCATTTAGATGGTCCACTTGTCTCGCATTGGATTCAGAAGCTAGAGCAAACAATGGAGAACACAAGTTTTGTTCGAGTAGATGCTGACACACTGGATAAATTAATCAAAAAATCAGATGAAATTCCTTCAAAAATCTCGAAAGAGGAAGAAGATAAGTTAAAGCCCATTTTTGAAGACTGTTTGAATAAAGAAAAATATACTGTTCAATTTGAAAGTATGAGTGAAAGCGATTCACCTATTATTATTACCCAACCAGAGTTCATTCGTAGAATGATGGAGCAACAAAAATTAGGTGGAGGAGGAATGTTTGGGGGCTTTCCAGAAATGTATACACTTGTTGTAAACGGCAATCATCCAAAAATTGCACAACTTCTAACGAAGAAAGCAAAAGACCAAAAATCAAGTGTCAAACAACTCACAGACCTTGCTTTATTGGCTCAAGGAATGTTAAAAGGCGAAGCTTTGAATTCTTTCATTGAACGAAATATTGAGCATATTGCTTAATTTATTAATTTTACGCAGGAGATTTTCCTAAGCAAAATTTTTAAAAGCTCTATGCGTGTATAAGTGGATTTTAGGTGCCGGAGTGTTTATAGCAACACGCAATTTTAGCTATGCAATAATAGGATACATTATTGGCTCCCTATTCGATCGAGCTTCTCGTAGTTCTAACTCTGGACAGACATCGGGAGGAAAAGGATTCAGTAATGCGTTTGAATACTACCGGCAACAATCCACGCGCTACGATATTCAAACAATGCTAATGGCTCTCTCTGCCGCAGTGATGAAGGCCGATGGAAAAGTCTTAAAAATTGAACTTGATTTCGTAAAACGTTTTTTTACAGCACAATTTGGGAATCGTTTCACAAGCGACCATCTTCAAATTCTCAAGGATTTTCTCGACTCCGATAAAATTCCCCTTCAAGAAATTTGCTCTGATATACGCGCACGAATGCCGTCTGAAGTTAGAGTTCAGTTGATTCACTATTTATTTAGTATTGCAAAAGCAGATGGCGATGTTGCTCCAGCGGAAATGAATATTATTCAAAAAATTGCAACAATGCTAGGTGTTGCTGCAGTGGAATTCGACAGTGTGAAAAACATGTTTTATCGAAATGTTGATTCTGACTATAAGATTTTAGGTGTTGACGCAAATGCAACAGATGACGAAGTAAAAAAAGCTTATCGGAAAATGGCAATTTCATTTCATCCCGATAAAGTTGCAACAATGGGAGAAGAATATCAAAAAGGAGCAAAGGAAAAATTTCAAAAAATTCAAGATGCCTACGAAGCAATAAAAAAAAGAAGGGGCTTTAAATAAATTTTTTGTGTTTATTTTCCTTGTTTTATTATTGTATTTTTGAGAAAGAACGAAAAATTAGCTAAAAATGACAGAACTAAAATATTCCGACGCCTTTGAGGAACTTCAAGAAATAGTAAGCGATATGGAAAATGGTAGCATTAGTGTAGATGAACTTGCAGAAAAAGTGAAACGTGCAACAGTTTTAATTCGTCTTTGTAAAGCAAAATTAACTGCAACAGAAGGAGATGTCCAAAAAATCCTGAAAGAACTCGAAGAAGATAAAATGGAAGAATAATTGTTTTTTTAACTTTACCCAATTAATAGAGGCATGTCCGACGAACGTTATCAAGCAAGAGGAGTATCAGCAGGAAAGGAAGATGTTCACAATGCAATAAAGAATGTAGACAAAGGTTTGTTTCCTCACGCTTTTTGTAAAATAGTTCCCGATTATTTGAGTAACGACGCAGATTATTGCATTGTCATGCACGCAGACGGCGCTGGTACAAAAACATCATTGGCATACATGTATTGGAAAAAAACAGGTGATATTTCTGTTTGGAAAGGAATTGCACAAGACGCATTAATAATGAATATTGATGATTTATTATGTGTGGGTGCCACGGGACCTATTCTTTTATCATCTACTATCGGTAGAAATAAAAATCTCATTCCTGGTGAAGTTATTTCTGAAATCATAAATGGGACAGAAGAACTTTTAAAAGATTTAAGATCCTACGGAATAGAAATTCACTCAACTGGCGGTGAAACAGCAGATGTAGGTGACTTAGTAAGGACGATTATCGTAGATTCTACTGTTGTTGCAAGAATGAAACGCAGCGATGTTATTTCAAATGATAGAATTCAAGCCGGTGACTGTATCATTGGGCTTGCTTCTTATGGTCAAGCACATTACGAAAAAACATACAATAGTGGAATGGGCAGCAACGGACTTACGAGTGCGCGCCACGATGTCTTTAACTACCAATTAGCAAAAGAATTTCCTGAGAGTTTTGACCCAAGTTTACCAAAAAATTTAGTTTACAGTGGTAGTAAACTATTAGAGGATAAAATAGCACAAGTTCCTACTGATGCAGGAAAGCTTGTCTTATCACCAACACGAACGTATGCGCCAGTTATTAAAAAGATTTTAGATAAGTACCGCTCACAGATTCATGGTATGGTTCATTGTTCAGGTGGTGCACAAACTAAAGTTTTACACTTCATAAATAACCTACACATTATTAAAGACAATCTTTTTCCAATTCCCCCTCTTTTTCTAATGATTCAGGAGGAGTCAGGTACTTCGTGGAAAGAAATGTATAAGGTTTTTAATATGGGACATCGAATGGAGATCTATGCGCCTGAACATCTCGCTAAGGAGCTGATCGCTATTTCAGAATCATTTGGTATTGCTGCTCAGGTAATTGGTAAAGTAGAATCTTTCGATGGCAAACAAGTAAGCATCAAATGTGAAAAAGGGGAATTCCGCTATAATGCCTAATCTTTTTCGTAAAAAACTACTGATAAAAGGAATAAAATTTATATTTTTGCCCCCTATTCATTGAATATTGGAGGGATGGGTGAGTGGCTGAAACCACCAGTTTGCTAAACTGACGTACGGGAAACTGTACCGCGGGTTCGAATCCCGCTCCCTCCGCCATTAGATTGGAAAGAAATTGTTGAGGGATGAAGAACCAGCGGGTTCGAACCGGAGCAAAGCGGAGCTCACTGAAAAGCGACTTTTGGAGCTTGAAGTAATCCCGCTCCCTCCGCCATTAGATTGAAAAGAAATTGTTGAGGGATGAGAACCAGCGGGTTCGAACCGGAGCAAAGCGGAGCTCACTGAAAAGC
>SYKJ01000026.1 GCA_005798205.1 Bacteroidota bacterium
CTATGTGTCCAGTATGAGGAAATTGATCCACCAAAGAAAATTTCTCTAGATTGTAGCCAGCTTGAATTAGTGTATTGGTGTCTCTCGCTTGAGTGGAAGGATTGCATGAAATGTAAACAATATTTTTTGCTCCAAGATCAATTACTTTTTCCAATGTTTTAGGCGCAATTCCAGCTCTTGGAGGATCCAATACAATGCTTGCAATTGTTCCATGAAATTCAGGATGTTGTTTGAGAAACTTGCCAACATCAGCAGCAAAAAATGAGATGTTTGAAATTTTATTACTTTGCGCATTTTTTTTTGCGTCCTCGATGGCTTCTTCCACTATATCAACACCGATTATCTGAGCTGAATTATTTCGCATTGAAAGTAATTGACCGATAGTTCCTGTTCCACAAAATAAGTCCATTACAACTTCATTTTCAGAAATTTCTTCTTCAAAAACATAGTCTAATGCTTTTGAGTAGAGAAGTTCAGCACATTTTGGGTTGGTTTGAAAAAAACTCTCCATACTAATTTGAAAGTTCAAACCTAGTATTTTTTCTTCGATAAATGCTTCCCCAAAAATTAAGGTGCAATCGCCATTTTCAATTTTTGAGCGGTCGGCAACATTGTCATTTCGCGTATGTTGAAAACCAGCAATTCTTTCACCAAAAAGTTCTTTTAAATAAGTAGCAACTTCTTGTATATTGAATTTTTCTATTCCCTCATTGGATGTTACGAGATTTACGAGCAATTTATTTGAGTCAAATGATTTTCGTACAACAATGTGTCGAAAGAATCCCGTTTTTTTCGGTGGATGCCAAGCGGGTAAATTTGTATTTTCAAGAAATTTTCGAATAAGAAAAAGTTTTTCTTCCCATTCTTGATCAAATAAACCTGATGCTTTATCTAAACTTTCCACTTTCCACCATGTTCCTCTTCTTTTAAATCCGAGCGAAAAAGCATTGTCTTTTTCTAAATTTGTATCAAGGCAGTGCTCTATTGAGGAAAAACTATACTCCATTTTATTGCGGTAGAAATAATGTGCTGGAGATGAAATAAATGCATCAAATTTTTGCGAAACATCTCTGATTCCTGTTATTCTAGAAAATGTTTCAATCGTTGATTCCTGCTTGTATTTTTCTTGTATTTCTATTGGAATTCGAATGTAAGGCCCTCCTGAAATTTCTTGAAATTGTGTTTCTGTTTCGTGTGTTGAGCGTTGAATTATCTCAAGTAGCTTAGCCTCAGCGTGATTTTTTCGTTTTGAGTCAATTTTTGCTCTTACGATTTGCCCAGGAAAAGTATTATCAACAAAAACAACAAACAATCCATTTTCAGTTTCGATTTTACCAATTCCTCGTCCACCAAAAGCATAATCTGTAATTTTAATCTCTATTTCTTGACCTCGCTGCACTGACATTTTAGATGATGCCACGAATGATTCCCTTATCTGAACTTTCTATAAAGGAGAGGATTTCCTTTCGTATTTCGCTGTCTTTTAAAGTACTTTTAATCAGTGAAAGCCCTTTCGAAACATTGCTATTTTGAACATATAAAACTCTATAAATATCCTCAATTTCTCTAACCTCTTCATCTGTATAACCTCTTCTTCTAAGACCAATAGAGTTAACTCCAGCAAAAGTTAGGGGTTCTCTTGCAGCTTTAATAAAAGGAGGAACATCTTTTCGAATCAACGAGGCACCCCCAATGAAAGCATGTTTTCCTATGTGAACAAATTGTTGTGCTGCAACTTTCCCCTCAAGAATGGCAAAATCTTCAATAATAACATGTCCAGAAAGTCCAGTATAACTAGCTAGAATAACATTATTGCCAATTTGACAATCGTGTGCAATATGAACGTAGGTCATTAAAAGGCAATTATCGCCAACAGTCGTTTTCATTCGGTCTTTTGTTCCCCTATGAATTGTTACGCACTCACGAATTTTTGTATTGTTTCCAATTTCTACGGTAGTATATTCACCATCAAATTTTAGATCCTGAGGAATTACACCAATTGTTGCCCCAGGGAAAATCTCACAATCAGCACCAATTCGAGTTCCAGGATAAATAGTAACATTTGAATGAATATGAGTCCCTTCTCCTATAATAACATCTTCATGTATAGATGAAAAAGGGTCAACTTTAACTTTAGCCCCTAATTTTGCATCAGGCGAAACAGATGAAAGTGAGCTTATCATTTTTCTTTTCTATCTTTTATTACTTGAGCTAGCATATCTGCTTCTATTACATTTTTCCCATTTACGTATGCTGCACCTCTCATTTCAACAAGTCCTCTTCTAATTGGAGATATCAATTTTAATTCAAAAACCAATGTGTCGCCAGGCACTACTTTCTGCTTGAATTTCACATTATCAATTTTTAGAAAATAGGTAGAGTAAAGATGCGGGTCTTCCACTTTACTTAATGCAAAAACGCCACCAACTTGAGCCATTGCCTCAATTTGTAAAACTCCAGGAAAAACTGGATTTCCAGGGAAATGACCTGTAAAAATTGGCTCATTCATTGTCACATTTTTCACTCCAATGATAGAATCTTCATTTATCTCCATGATTTTATCCACCATTAAAAAAGGAAAACGGTGTGGCA
>SYKJ01000027.1 GCA_005798205.1 Bacteroidota bacterium
AAAAATACATATTTAATGCCTTTTATTAAATAAGTTTCAAAAAGTGTTCTTTTTCTTGCCCCTGACAACAAAGTAAGCCCAAGTTCTATGAAAAACCAGAGAAAACCATAAATAGAAAATAGTACGCCAAGATTAAAAATCAGATTTAATAACTCCATTATTCTAAAATTTTATTCAAATTTATTAATCAATTTTAATTTATAGTTATTGGCTCAATCCATGCATTTACATGGTGGATCCATTTTGATTTTAACATTTGGTAAATTATTTTCCAACATAGCTTGAAATTTTGTGCCATACATAACTCCTCTCAAATCTAGTGATTTTAATTCTTTTAGTTTATAAATTCCATTGCCGATATTTTCAATACAATTATCATATAAATCTATGTATTCCAACTTCTCACAATTTTCAATATTATCAGAAATAGCAGTGAGTTTATTGTTTGCGGCTTTGAGTGTATTTAGATTATTTAGTCTCGTTATTGCAAGAGGAAAAATTGAAAATCGATTATGGCTAATATCAAGAGATTCTAAATCGATAAATTGGTCTAAACTATCAGGTAAAACTGCTAATTTATTGTGTTGAAGATTTAGCGTTTTAAGGTTTTTAAATTTCCAAAGTTCGTTGGGTAGCTCCGTTAATTTTTGTCTTGCTAAACTCAACGCAAAAATTGTATCTGGATTTGCAAACTGAACTTCCTCCCATTTGTGAATTGTAGGTGTTACTTTTTGAGAAAAAAAATTAAGCTTAAGGAAGATTAAAATAAGCACGAATAACAGACGCATCTTGTAATAATTGTAATTTTAATTCTTCTAAATTACTGAAATATTTTTCTTCGCGAATGTGTTTTTCAAAAGTAACTCGAATGGGAGCACCGTAGATTAGCTCATTAAATTCAAAAATATGAACTTCTATTGTTTTGGAAAGTTGATCAGATATACTCGGACGCATACCAATATTTAACATTCCAAAATAAGTTTGCTCCTTAAGCGTAATTTTCACGGCATAAACTCCATTTTTAGGAATTAGTTTAGTTGAATCATTGACCTCAATATTTGCTGTTGGAAATCCAATACTTCTGCCTATTTTATTTCCATGAACTACAAGACCATTTATTTCAAAAGAAGAATTTAAATAGCGATTTGCAATTTCAATATTTCCTTCCTTGAGAGCAGTTCGTATTTTTGTAGAGCTCACATTTATTTCATCAATTTCTTTGGCCGGAATTTCAATTACTTCGTATCCAAATCTTTCACTGTAAGATCTCAAAAAATCAATATTTCCCTCTCTAGCGTTTCCAAACTGATGATCATAACCAATGATGATTTTCTTAGCACCAATTCTTTTAACAATTATTTCTTCTATAAATTGAACTGCTGTTTGTTTAGCGAATTCTAAGGAGAAAGGCTGAACGATGATGTTTTTCAAACCTTGCTCTGCTAATTTGGTATATTTTTCTTGTTGTGTTTGGATCAATTCTAAATCGTGATTTTCTGGGAAAAGAACCATTCTAGGATGTGGAAAAAAAGTTAGCAGAACACTATCAGAATTTGTTGCTTCAGCTTCCTGGATTAAGTTTTTAATAATTTTTTGATGTCCTAGGTGAATACCATCAAAGGTACCAATCGTTAAAACGGGATCATTTAGCTCCACTATATTTTCAATACCTTCAAAAATTCGCATGCCAACTATTTAGGTCTGCGAAGTTAGTAAATTGACTTGTTTAAAAGTTGAATTAACCAAAATCCAAAAGAAAGAATTATTTTAGAGGACTATTTAAAGTAATATGAAGACAATAATAAAAAATCTCGCTTTTCTTTTTGTTTTTTTAAGTTCCCTCTATCTGCGTGCAGACGAAGGAATGCTCATTCCATCGTTAATTGCTGCCTTTGAATCAGATATGAAAGCAAAGGGAATGAAACTTTCTGCTGCAGATATTTACAGTGTAAATAGCACCTCTCTCAAAGACGCAATATTACAATTTGGAGGAGGCTGCACTGCAGAGCTAGTATCAAATCAGGGCTTATTGCTAACAAATCATCATTGTGGCTATTCACAGATTCAATCACACTCATCCTTAGAAAACGATTACCTTAAATTTGGATTTTGGGCGAAAACTAAAAATGAAGAATTAGCTAATCCTGGTTTAACAGCCCTACGAATTGTTCGCATTGAAGATGTTAGTCAGGCGGTTTTTAGTGGCACAAATTCAAAAAATGACATAACTAAAATACAAGAAAATATAAAGAAATTAGTTGCCTCGGCAGTCCTTGGCACTCACTACGAAGCAGAAATTA
Organism: Bacteroidota bacterium; assembly: GCA_005798205.1. The sequence continues at coordinate 2,301 of SYKJ01000027.1, forward strand.
AGGCCTTCAATTATGGCAACGATTATTATTTAATGGTGAAAGAAGTTTTTTTAGATGTGCGATTTGTTGGTTCACCACCCAACTCTATTGGTAAATTTGGTGGCGATACAGATAATTGGGTCTGGCCTCGTCATACTGGAGATTTTTCTGTTTTTAGAGTTTATGTTGGACAAGATAATAAACCAGCTGCTTATTCAAAAGATAATAAACCATACACTCCTTTACATTTTCTACCTATTTCTTTTAAAGATAGAAAAGTTGGTGATTTCACGATGGTTTATGGTTTTCCTGGACAAACAGAACAACATGTTGTTTCTTCCTATTTAAAATTTATAATTGAAAAAGAACGGCCAGCAAGAATAAAAATGAGAGACCTTTCTTTAAGCGTAATTGACGCTGGAATGAGAAATTCAGATTTAGTGAGGATACAATATTCGGCTAAACAAGCAAGTATTGCAAATGCATGGAAAAAATGGATTGGACAAATTGATGGATTGAAACAACTTGATGCCGTTTCGATAAAAATAAAGAAAGAACAAGAATATACAGAAAGAGCAAAAAGTAATACAGAGTGGAATCAAAAATACGGTTCTGTAATTTCAAAAATGAACGATTTGGTAACTGAAAAATCGGATCTTGAATTTCAATATGCGATGGGGGCAGAATATTTTTCTTACGGCCCAGAATATTTTAAATTGGCAAGAGGAATGAATGATTTAATTTTAAATTATTTTAGATATAAGGAAAAAAATGAATTAAAAGCTGTAATTGATAAGATAAAAATTAGCGGTGAAGGGTTTTTTAAAAATTATGATGAAAACGTAGATAAAAAGATTTTTCGTCTGTTAACACAAGAATACTTTAATAAGTGTAATGCTTGGAAAGAACTTACAGAAAACCTTCCTCTCTCTATTACCGAGGATTGGCTTAATAATTACTGTGAAAATTTAACCGAAGATATTTACTCTAAATCTATTTTTACTAATAGAGCGCGATTCATGCTTTTTCTTGATAAATTAAGCGATAACAGTGTGAAAAAGTTACCTAATGACAAAGGTTTTGAACACTACTCTAATTACATTAATCACTTTAAAATGCAAGTTGTGACCTCTTATCAACTATTTTCAGCCGAGATGACAGCACTCCTTCAAGTTTATGTCGAGGGAAAACTTGTGATGTTCCCAGATGCTAAACACTGGCCAGATGCAAACAGTACCTTACGAATTTCGTACGGAAAACTTGAGGGCTCCTCCCCAACAGATGGAATGATGTACACAGAACATACAACTTTGGATGGAATTGTTGCAAAATACAATACTGGTAACCCTGATTTTGAGTTGCTGCCGAAAATGCTTGAATTACATCAAGCTAAAGATTTTGGAAATTATGCCCAGGATGGAGAATTGTGGGTTTGTTTTACGGGGTCAAATCATACAACAGGAGGTAATTCGGGATCTCCAGTAATTGATGCAAATGGCTATTTAATGGGATTGAATTTTGATCGCACTTGGGAAAGCACCATGAGTGACTATATGTTTGATGCCTCACGTTGTAGAAATGTGGTGGTAGATATTCGCTATGTACTTTGGGTGATGGATAAGTACTCGGGTGCAAAACACTTAGTTAATGAAATGACATTAATGAAAGAATAAATTTATATTTGCTTTTTAATAAATAAAATTGATGAATATCCCTCTCAATAAAATTATTTTATTTGCTGTTATATTTCTCTCGTTTGGAGCAATACATGCTAAAGAAAAAATTATTTCAAATTGTAAAATAATAAAAGGTGAATTAATTGATTCAAAAACCACAAAAAAAGTTGCCCAGGTTAAAATAAATCTAAAATCAGTCTCAACAAGTAAGGTTTTTAGCACAGAAACCGACGAGAACGGTGTATTTTCTTTTTACAATGTGCCAATTGGAAAGTGTGCTCTAACTATAGTAGATAAAGATTATCGACCTGAAACTTTTAGTTTTGAGTTAACCGAAAAACATCTAAAAAACTATGATTTTTCTATCCCCTTTAAAGTGAATTTAAAAGTTTCTTGGATGTTTAATTGGGGGGATAGACAAGTAATCGTTAATGGTAAAAAAATTATTAAAGAACATTATTGGTCTCATTTGACTGCACGAATAATTTTAATTATTTACGCTGCGTGCTTAGTCCTAATTTTTTATTACAGTTGCGTAAAAATGACCTTGGCTATTTCTTATGTTAGAAATC
>SYKJ01000028.1 GCA_005798205.1 Bacteroidota bacterium
GTGTCTTGGTTTGCGCTGTAACAGCCTCGTTATTATTTCCTGAAGAAGTAGAAAAAAATTAAAATAAAAAGCTTGCGCCTTCCTCACTGCTAGAAACCAGAGCACGAAGATTTACAAACAATTCTCTTCCAAAACCATTTGTACTTTTCTTCCTTATTTTCGTAATCTCTCTTGATTTAATTTCTGAGTCGTTCAGACAATTTAATTCTCCAGAAATAGCATTTAAACGCAACATATCTCCTGTACATATTTTAGAAATCATTCCACCTTCAAATGCCTCTGGAGTAAGATGAATTGCAGCAGGAACTTTTCCGGAGGCACCAGACATTCTTCCATCGGTCACCAAAGCAACTTTAAATCCTTTTTTTTGCAAAATTGTAAGCGTAGGAGTTAATTGATGTAATTCTGGCATGCCATTTTGTTTTGGACCTTGAAATGGGAGTACCGCAACAAAATCTCTTTCAAGTTGGCCATTTTTAAATGCGCTAATAAGGTCATCTTGCTCATAAAATACAATTGCCTCTGCTTCAATAATTAGATTTTCTTCTGAAACTGCTGCAGTTTTAATCACAGAACGCCCAAGATTTCCTTGCAGTATTTTTATTCCACCATGTTTTGAAAATGGATTATTTACTGGTCGGATAATCGTATTATTTAAACTTTCCTTTGCTCCTTCTTGCCAACTTAATTCTTTGTTTATGATTTTTGATTCTAAGGTGTATTTTTTAAGACCTTCTCCAAGAATTGTGTGAACATCCTCGTGTAGCAAACCATCTTCCAGTAATGTGTGAATTACAAATCCCATTCCACCTGCAGCATGAAAGTGATTTACATCTGCTGCGCCATTTGGATACATTCTTGTAAGCAAGGGCACTACCTCTGATAAGTCAGACATATCCTCCCAATTTATAAGTATTCCTGCTGCTCGTGCAATTGCAATTAAGTGAATCGTGTGATTTGTAGAGCCACCGGTTGCAAGTAGGCCAATGATTCCGTTTACAATGACTTTTTCATCAATTAAGTTTGATAATGAACCAGAAAGTCCAAGTTGACTATTTTTAATGGCGACTTTAACTGCCTCCTCGTTTAATAAGTTTCTTAATTCTGTTCCTGGATTTACAAAACTGGAGCCGGGTAATTGTAAGCCCATAATTTCCATCAGCATTTGGTTGCTATTTGCAGTTCCATAAAAAGTACAAGTACCAGGTGAATGGTATGAATCAGATTCTCCTTTTAATAATTCAGCTCTTCCAATTTTTCCTTCTGCAAAAGCTTGGCGAATGGCTGCTTTTTCCTCATTGCTTATTCCGCTTGGCATTGGACCACCAGGAACAAAAACAGCTGGAAGATGTCCAAACTTTAATGAGCCCATTAATAAACCAGGAACTATTTTATCACAAATTCCCAAGCATAAAACCGCATCAAACATATTGTGAGAAAGTCCTATTGAAGTAGAAAGCGCAATAACATCTCTACTAAATAATGATAGTTCCATCCCAGGTTGACCTTGTGTTACCCCATCGCACATTGCTGGAACAGATCCTGCAACTTGAGCAACTGCATTGTGTTTTTGCGCATAAGAACGTAATTCTAATGGATAATTCTCATAGGTTTTGTGAGCTGAAAGCATGTCGTTATATGCTGTAATAATTCCAATATTAGGGACTTTATTTTCAGAAAGATTTATTTTATCAGAACTCCCACATGCAGCAAAAGCGTGTGCTAAATTTCCACAGTGCATTGCTTGCCGCGATACTCCCTCGGCATGAGCTGCTTGCATTTGAGAGAGATATAAACCTCGAGTTTCTTTACTTCGCTCAGTAATTCGCTTTGTAACCTCAAGTATATTTTTATTCATTCTTATTTTATTTCGAAAAATATATTGTTGTAATTACATCTTTGAACAGCGCGATTGGCATTTTATTATTTATAGCATTGAAAAGTACTGCTTTTTTATTTTCGCCCGTAATCATTAAGAAAATATTTTTTACTGAAAAAAGTAAACTTGGAGTGCACGTTATCCTTCTCATAGGAATTGATGGAGAATTTGTATAGTGAATACTTGATTTTGAGTTTGTGGCAGAAATTGAATCTGGATCTTTTGGAAATAACGATGCGGTGTGTCCGTCATCACCCATGCCTAAAACAACAACGGTTGATTCATTAAAAATAGAATAGCTTTGATTTATTTTGATAAAATTTTCTTTTTCATCGCTAAGCGTGTTGATCATAGGAACAAATGTTGCTTTTTTCGCCTGATTAATGAGCAGAGTACTTCTTATTAATTTTTCATTTGAATGATTGCTTGTATTTTCAATATATCGCTCATCAACTAAGCCAACAATTACTTTTGACCACTCTAAATTAGTTGAACTTAATTTTTGATAAAGTCTACTTGGTGTGCTGCCACCAGAAAGAAGTAATTTCGCTACACCAAATTTCGAAATAGCTTCCGTTAATTTTAGTTTAATGTCTAATAACAGAGCATCTTCTAAAAGTTCTTTTGAGGAAAATATAATTATTGGTCTTTCCACGACTTTGTAATCCAAGAATCTGTTTCTTCTAAAATATCATTGCCCGGTCCCCACGTTCCTGCCTCATAGAGAATATTATTTTGACCTGTTGCTTTCCAACTCGAGGTAATAGATTCAATCCAAGTCCATGCTGCTTCAAGTTCATCTTGTCTCATAAATAAAGTTTGATTTCCGCGAATAACATCAATAATTAAGCGTTCATAAGCCTCAGGCAATCTTTCTTTAAAAGTATCAATGTAATCTAATTTTAACGCAATTGGTTTATAGCGATAACCCCCTGGACCAGGAATTTTCGTCATTTGCACAAGTTCTATTCTCTCCTCAGGTTGTAAGCGAATAATAAGTTTGTTATTATTTAGTTTTTCTTTGGAAGGAAAAATGTTATGTCGAACTTCTTTGAAATTGATAACAATTTCAGAATAACGCTTCACCATTCTTTTCCCAGTTCTGAGATAAAAAGGCACATTTTTCCAACGCCAATTATCAACAAATGCTTTTATTGCCACGAAAGTTTCAGTTTTTGATTGATATTCTTCAATATCTTCCAAGTAAGAATTAACTTGCTCTTCTTTTAAAGTACCTCTTGTATATTGTCCTTTTACAGTGTTAGTCGCAACATTTTTTTTAGATATTGGTCGAAGAGCTCTCAAAACTTTTAATTTCTCATTTCGAACTTCGTCTGCCTCTAAAAGATGGGGAGGTTCCATTGCCACAAGACAAAGAAGTTGAAGTAAATGATTTTGTACCATATCTAAAAGTGCCCCGCTGTTATCGTAATAAGATGCACGTTTTTCAACCCCTAAACTCTCTGATACCGTAATTTGTATGTTGTCGATATGCTCTGAATCCCAGGCTCTCTCAAACAAATTATTAGCAAAACGCAAGACCATTAGATTTTGAACTGTTTCCTTACCAAGATAATGGTCTATACGATAAATTTGTTTTTCTGAAAAAGCCTTGGTTATTTCTTCGTTGATTTCATTTGAAGATATCAATGAATACCCAAGTGGTTTTTCCAATACAACTTTGCTATTTTTTTTTATTAAGCCTACTGATTTTAATGTTTGTGCTATTGGACCAAAAGCCGATGAAGGGGTTGAGAAATAATATATATTTTGATAAGTTGGAAATTGATTTAAGTAATTAGCTAATTCAGAATATGAATTGGCATTTGCTTCAGCTACTTGAATTAATTTTATTTTTTTTGAAAAAGCTACAATATCCTCCTTAAATGTTTCCTCCTCAGCACTCTCAGACAAAAATTTAAAAATGTTTTCACTTAACTTCGACTCAGAGAGACTTTTTCTTGTTATTGCAACGATATTATAATTCGTTAAAAATTGCCCGTCCTGATGTCTGTGAAACAATGCCGGATATATCTTCCTTAACGCTAAATCTCCATCACCACCAAAGACAACTATGTTAAAAGGAATAAATTCTTCGGTGTGTAAAAGTTTTTTTTTCATTAAAATGCCAATTACTTATATTTTATTATTGTCAAAGATACAATAACGATTTTATGAACTTATAAATATTTATTAAATTTAGCAACTCTTTGATGTTAATTGCGTTTTGATTTTAACTATTTTACTATATGAATAAAATTTTACTTTTTATACTATTTAGTACATTATCACATTTAAATTTTGCTCAAAACTATATTTTTGGAGAATTAACCGGTAATCCTGTAAATACGACAGGTTGGAATTTAAC
>SYKJ01000029.1 GCA_005798205.1 Bacteroidota bacterium
ATAAGAAAGTGAGGGAATTGGTTTTGTCAGAATTATTGGGGAACTACTACCAAGGCAAATTTTTCCGTGACTGTTCTCTAATCCCATTGCGAAAGCCGCATTTATTGTCAAGGCATTCAAGCCTTCTTCTGGTGTCATTTTCATTTTTACACAGGCCAAAGACCAAATAGCAAATAAATTGTAATTGGGAGAAGAACCCGGATTAAAATCGCTGGCTATTGCCAAAGGTAAGCCTGCATCAATGATTTTTCGTGCATCTCCAAAGGGAATTCCAAGAAAATGCGAACAGCCAGGAAGTAGAGTTGGCATGCAATTACTGTTGATTAAGGCAGTAATGTCTTCATCGTCAATTTCTTCCAAATGATCAACACTCAAGGCCCCTAATTCAACCGCTTTTTTTACACCTCCAAGTCGCGTAAATTGGTTGACATGAACTTTAGGAACTAAACCATATTCTTTTCCAGCATTTACTATTTCTGTCATCTCAGCAACACTGAAATAATTTTTTTCACAAAAAACATCGATGTAATCTGCTAAATTTTCTTTTTCAATAAGCGGGAGCATCTCCTTAACGATTAAGTCAATGTAGCCCCGATGATTTTCTTTGTATTCGAGCGGATATGCATGGGCACCTAGAAAGGTCGCTTTGATTTTAATTTTATTGGTAGCCTTGAGTTTTTTTATAACTCTGAGGATTTTGAGTTCAGCTGCCACACTTAAACCATAGCCAGATTTGATTTCTATTGCCCCAGTTCCGCAAGCAATCATTTTATTAATGCGCTCCTGAGTAGAAATAAAAAGTTCTTCCTCAGTCATTTCAGCTAATTTTGCCGCCGAATTTAAAATTCCACCACCTCTCAGAGCAATTTCCTCGTATGTTTTACCATGAATTCGATCAACAAATTCTTCTTCTCTTGTTTTAGCGAAAACAGAGTGCGTATGGGAATCACAGAAAGCAGGCAAAACAAAACAACCCTTAGCGTCAATAATTTCGTGATTTCTATACGTATTTTCTTCTTGTAAATCGTGCATTTTGCCGTAAGCAATAACTTTGTTATTTTCAAGCGCTAAGAATGCATTTTCTATAATAGGAAGTTCTTGCATTTCCTTACCTTTTTTGATTGAAGGAATGTTTTCCCCAGCTTGAACGAGACCTTTTATATTTTTAAGTAGAATTTTACTCATGCATAAATTTGTATGTAAAGATACAATTCACGCAGTCTTAGAAAAATACAATGCACTTTTTTTTGTATCTTAATGTAAAAACAAAAAATGACAAAAGAGGAACTCGGAATATGGGGTGAGGAAAAGGCAACAAATTACCTTTTAAAAAAGGGTTATGAACTTGTAGATCGAAATATTCGCTTCAAAAGATATGAAATAGACATTGTACTAAAAAAGAGGGACTTATTAGTTATTGTAGAAGTTAAAACGCGTAATACTGCAGAAATTGGCGAGCCGTGGAGGGCAGTTACTCGTGGAAAACAGCGTCAAATTATTGAGGTTGCAGATAATTACGTGAAAGCAAATCAAATTGACAAAGAAGTTCGGTTTGATGTTGTTTCTATTGTTCACAATTCTTTCCACACAAAGATTGAACACATTGAAGGAGCCTTTGCACCCTGAAGATTATTTTCACCTAACGTTTTGCGTGTAGGTGCATACACGGAGGGTTGTGCTTACACGCTGTTAGCGTTTGGTTATTCAAGTCTTATTTCTGTGTTGAGATTTCATTACCACATTTATCTATATAAATCCAATTATCGCTTTCCCACATGTAGTTCTCATCTTTACTTTTTTGACATTGATTTGAAACCCGAGCCTTACCTTCATTAAAATTTTCTGCACATGAATATTGTGCTTGAATTACAATCTCTCCTTTGTGATTTGCATAGCCATACTTACCATTTTTTTGAAACATTATTCTTCCATCATATTCGATAAAAGCATATCCTTCGCCGTCATGCACAGCTTCAAACAATTTTTTACCTGTTTTGTCAATGCCATACATCTTGCTATCCCCACGTATCTCTTCGATTAAACCATAATATTCAAACGTGTCAGAAAGACATCGATATGTATCAAGAGGTATTATTGTGTCACCCTTCGCATTTAAATAGCCACTTTGTGGAAAGGGACCAAACTCTGATGAGCTATTTTCATCAATAATCAAAGTCCATTTTTCGACGTTTGGAAATTGCTCTTCACAATTATCCACTTTGTCATTTTTACTACTAGGTAGGCATGCTGTAAATATCATAATTACTGTACAGAGCATCAATTTTGCGGTCAAATTATTATTCATTCTATTTCTTAATTAAGGTTTATAAAAATTACGATCCTATTATGCACTTTATAATGTTTTGCGGCTAAAAGATGTTGGCGCTTTTGAAGCACAAATTATCTTTTGAAAACCACATTTCAAATGTAAAAATACATTTTCATCAGAAGAAGAATGCAGCCAATATATTTTATCCGCTGTTAGCACTTCGCCCTTCTTTTCTGTCGTGGTTGTTCGTTGTCATTTCGTGTCTGTATTGGTGCGTTGGCTATTGTTTTGCCTTGTTTATTGAGTAAACAATTAAAATAAATACTAACAATAAAATTCCATTGATAATTACATAACTTGGAACAGAAAAATTAATAAATGCAAAAATTAAATTGCTAATCAATGCTCTAGAAAAG
>SYKJ01000030.1 GCA_005798205.1 Bacteroidota bacterium
AGTTAATTAAAGCAGCTTTTGATAACCCTTTCCCAAAAAATGTTTGTTTAAATGTGAATGTTCCTAAGTTGAAAAAGGAGGCGATAAAAGGAATTAAGTTCACACATCAAGCTCACGCATTTTGGGCAGATAGTTTTATCAAAAGAGAAGATCAATTTGGAAAAAATTATTATTGGCTTACAGGTGAGTTCTCTAATGTTGATGTTCGAGAAAATACTGATTTACATGCCATGAAAGATGGATATGTTAGTGTTGTACCTACGCAGTTTGATCTGACAGCTTATGCGCAGATGAATGAATTTAAACAGTGGAAAATATGAAATTTAAATGGACAAATAAAATTACACTTGGATTGGTGATTGGAATTGTATCCCCGTTTGTCTTTATGCCAATTATATTATTTGTTTTGTCTCAATCTCAGTATGCAACATTTTCATCTTATTGGGATCTTGCATGGTCAAATCCAAAGTACACCAGTAAATATTTGTCTTTGGGCTTAATTTCAAATTTAATTTGGTTTTATCTTTTTTTAAATCGTGAAAAATACGAATACACAAGAGGAATTATTTTAGGTATGTTGTGCTATATTCCGTTTATGATTTACACCAATTTATTTTTGTAAAAAAAAATAAAATAATTGAAAAAAATATACATCGTTTCTGGTGAGGCATCAGGTGATTTACATGCTGCAAATTTAGTTTTAGAGCTAAAAAAAATATCACCTGAGCTCTCATTTAGGGCTTGGGGTGGTCAACGATTAAAAAGGGAAGAAGTAGTAATCGATAAAAACATTAGTGAGTTGGCTTTCATGGGTTTTTTGGAAGTAGTTATGAACTTGCCGACTATTTTGAAAAATTTACAGTCATGTAAAAAAAACATCCTAAATTTTAAACCTGATCTATTAATTTTAGTTGATTATCCTGGATTTAATTTAAGAATCGCTAAATGGGCAAAAAGCCAAAAAATTCCAGTTTTTTATTATGTTTCACCTCAAATATGGGCATGGAAGGAATCTCGAATCCATCAAATTAAAAAAACAGTTTCTAGGATGTATTGTATTTTACCATTTGAAAAGGATTTTTATAAAAAATATGCTATGTCTGTGGAGTACCTTGGACATCCACTTTTAGATGAAATCAAAAAATTTAAATCATCAGATAATAAGCAATTAGCTTTTGAAAATAATAAACCAATAATTGCATTATTACCTGGAAGTAGAAAACAGGAAATTGATAGAAAATTACCAATTATGCTTTCGGCAAGTGCACATTTTCCTGAATATACTCGAGTTGTTGCTTGTTCTCCTAACTTAGATATTTCGTACTATTCGAAATTTAAGGATGAAAATGTTATTTTTCTTGAGAATAAAACATATGCCTTACTTCAACAGTCAGAATTAGCACTTGTTACCTCAGGAACAGCAACACTTGAAACTGCTCTTTTTGAAGTACCACAAATTGTATGTTATAAAAGTTCATCTGTTTCCTATTGGATTGCCAAGCGTCTTGTGAAAATTAAATTTATTTCCTTAGTAAACTTGATTATGAACAAGGAAATAGTTTCAGAACTTATTCAAGATGATTGTAATGAAGAGTTTATCGTAGCTGAAATCAAAAAAATAAAAGTCGGTGGAAGTAAGCGTTTGAAAATCAAGTCAGCGTACCAAGATTTAATTTCCATTCTTGGCAAAGAAGGAGCAAGTGAGAGAATTGCTTTAGACATGCTTGAAAACATATAATCAAAATTATAGCAATGAAATTCGCTTTATTCTTTGGTTTTCTGCTTTTTAACTCGAATATTTTTTCTCAAACTATTCGAGTGGGTTTGTATTCCGAAGAAAATATCAAAGCAGTCCGATTTACTGATTGTTCAAGTAATTATCTTTTAGTAATTGATTCAGTAATCACAACTGTAGCAATTACTGACACCATTGATATTTCTATTTTGAAAGATAATGATGTTTCTTTATCCGTAAATGGATTATTTTTTGCTTCTGGAAAAAAAATAGAATTAATTCAAGTTAAAAATAAAAATGTAATTTCTGTAAGTCCAATGCTGCCTTTTTTAAAAAAAAGGAAATATGAGGGTGACTTTGAAATACATGTTGAAAAAGAAATGTTGAAAATCATAAATTCATTAGACATTGAGGACTATCTTAAAGGTGTTATAGAATCTGAAAGTGGCGCAAATCTTGATTTTGAATATTACAAGGTTCAAGCTGTAATAAGCAGAACTTACGCACTTAAATATTGGGATCGCCATGATACTGAAGGATACAATATGTGTAATACCACTCATTGTCAAGTGTATGGATTAAAACGGAGGGGATCAATTCTAATAGACTCAGCAGTTAGACAAACTAATGGCCTTGTAATGAAAACCGAAAAAAATGATTTTTATCCAACTTTTTTTCATGCTAATTGCGGTGGTCAAACGAGTGAGACAGATTTAGTCTGGAATGAAAAAATTGATTATTTCAATAGTTTCAAGGATACTTTTTGTCTGAAAACAAAACAAGCTAATTGGGAACAAGTAATTCCCATTAAAAAATGGAATGATTTTTTAAAACAAAAATACAATTTACAGGTTGATTCGGATACTATAATGGCAATGATGTCAAATTTTGAACAAAAAAATCGTTTGGGGTTTTATCTAAATCCTCGTTTTGGCATCCCATTAAGAGATTTGCGAACGCAGTTTAATTTAAAATCGACTTTTTTCAGTACTCAAATAAAAGATGATTTTATTTACCTGAAAGGGAAAGGAAATGGGCATGGTGTTGGCTTGTGTCAAGAGGGAGCTATAATAATGGCAAGTATTGGATATGATTACAAACAAATTTTAGGCTACTATTATTCTAAAATGCACTTAGAAAGAAATATAAAATTAATTAATTCGACAGATTAATTATTTACTGCGCTAATTGCAGACCTTAAATCGTCTGATATTAAACCACTTGGTCTCTTTTGTAGTGCATCGTTCACTCCTTTAGGAGAGCGTATTTCAAATAAATAAATTTCTTTATTTAAATCTATTATTTCATTAACTTGAGAAGAAATAACAGCTGCATTTCTAATGATGAGCCCTCTTACTTGAGGATATTGAGCTAAAATTTTTTTTCCGAAATCAAAATCATCACTTGCAAAATAGACTTCAAAATGATCTGTTAAATGCGAAATCCAACTTGGATTTGAGAGAATTAAAACACAATTTGTCGGCAAACCCAATTTTATAATAGCATTTTTGAATTCAGCGATAGAAACAGAACTTTGTGAGCACTTGTCCCAAGTTTTAATATCTAAAAAAAATAGTTTTTCATGGTAGCTATGAAAAGGAACTTGACTTAACTGGATTAGTTTTTCATTTTTCAAACTTGTATAACGAATGGTTTTTAAATATTCAGTTGTATTGCTTGCTATACAATTTTCTCCGTCGGTCTCATTGTTTAAGGTTTCGTCATGAAATGCCCAGAGTCTTCCGGTTTTATCCATTTGAATATCAATTTCAACTCCATTTGATCCAGGAATTATTAAGCCAAGTTCAATCGCTTCCAATGAATTATCGTGGTAAATGCTGCTTGGCATATTAATACCCATGCCCGCATGGCCAAAGATTTTAATAGCAGAAAAATCCTCTTTTTTTGAGCAAGAAAGACTAATAAAAGCCAAAAAGAAACAAAATTTAGAAAGCATAAGCAACTCCTATTTTAAGATTGAAATTAGTACTTCTTAGCGAATATATTTTATTTTGTTCAGTTTTAAATGTTTCCCAAAATGGTCCAATTCCAAAGGAGTTGGTAAACTGAATTTGCTTCCCAAGGAATAATTGAAGTCCCAATAATATTTCATTGTAGTGATGCCAAGATTTTACAAGCTGGTTTCTGTTAATGTACTGAAAGCATGGGCCAAATTGAAAACTTTTTTTGTTAATTAATTGATAGCATATGGCGAGGTTTATTTCCGGAAAAATCTTTTGAGATGAATACAAACTTTTTACAGCCGTTTTTATTCCTACTGATGGAGAAAATTTTGAGAAATGCTGAGTGTATGTTAAGCCATGAAATAGTTCGTAATTTAAATGGGAGTAGGAGATATCACATGAAATAAGCTTGTTACTTTTATTTGGAATTGAATGATGTTCTTGAGTGTAAGCCTGCAAATAAAAGAAGGAAATAAAAATAAAAATAATCCTCATGACAATTTTTAGTCAAATTTCGGACAATTTTTACATGCATGATTTTTTGTTTTGTATTTTTTACAACATTTCTTCTTTTTTGAGCATTCACAAGTGTTGCAATTATTGTTTGGTAGTTCTTGTAAAGTAAAATTTTGAGGATTCTTC